>NZ_JBEOZN010000016.1:0-112187 GCF_040298085.1 Streptosporangium sp. NPDC001681
TATCTCCGGGCTTTCGATCACCTCTGCGACCCTGCTCTGAGCCCTGACAAATCAGATTCCTTTCTCAGGGAAATAGCCGTTACGCTCTAATTAGCCCGGGGACGAGAACGGGTCAGAGCGGCAGGTGCACCAGGGTCGCGGGCCGGTCGCGGGTGGCGCCGGTGGCGTCGTCGGGGCGGTGCAGGCAGAGCAGGCCCGTGGCGACCCGGACGACCGGCTCGAACATCCCCGGCGTGCGATGCACCTCCCGCGCTCCGCCCGGGGTGATGTGCAGCAGCCTGCTGCGGCCCGCGTCCTGCATGGTCATCCACATCGAGTCACCGTCGGCGACCAGCCTCGGCCGCTCCCAGCGGTGGCGGGAGGTGAGGTGGCCGGCCAGGGTCGCCGACTGCTTGCCCATCAGGAACTCCAGCGTCTGGGAACGCTGGTCGAAGATCCCGACCGACCAGCCCCTGACGGGGCTCACCTGGTCGGTGCCGACCGCGTAGATCTCGTTGCCCGCGGAGAACCAGCGCAGCGCGCCGCCCCGGGGACGCGGCATGACCAGCCTGGTCCTGCCGTCCGCGGTGTCGGCCTCCAGCCCCGCCGAGCCGGAGGTGAACCACCGGCCCCGGTGCAGGACCACCTGGTGCAGCCAGCCGCGCCCCGGCTCGCGCACCGTCGGGCGCACCACGCCGCCGGGGTCGACCAGGCACAGCACCTGCCATGGCCGAAAGT
Source organism: Streptosporangium sp. NPDC001681 (assembly GCF_040298085.1). Taxonomy (NCBI): domain Bacteria; kingdom Bacillati; phylum Actinomycetota; class Actinomycetes; order Streptosporangiales; family Streptosporangiaceae; genus Streptosporangium; species Streptosporangium sp. NPDC001681. The sequence continues at coordinate 718 of NZ_JBEOZN010000016.1, forward strand.
CCTGGTGCCGGTTCTGGAACATCGGCTTGTTGCTGCTGAACTGCCCGAGCACCACGGTGCAGCCCGGCGCGCCCACCGAGGAGGACGGCTCGGTGCCGCTGGGCGCCTCCTGGTCGAGCAGCCGGCGCAGCCTGTTGTCCTCGTTCAGGAACCACTGGGCGTAGGGACCCAGCTCGCGCGGCTGGGGGGCCTGGAAGGCGAAACCGCCGCCCAGGTCGAGCTCGATCATGGCCAGCTGGCCGGTCTCCCCCCAGGGCAGGCCCATCGAGGTGTCGACACCGACGACCTGGCGGGAGTGGAAGAAGACCCACGCCGTACGGCCGTGGGCGATCACGGTGGGGTTGCCCCACATCTGCAGCGGGTGGGTGGCGCGGATGGCGAGGTCGCGGGTGAGGGCGCGGACCAGCACCTGCGCGGGCCCGACCTGCTCCACCGCCACGACGCCCTCGCTGGAGGCGGCCCACTCCACGAGCCTGCCGAAGCCGAGCTCCCGGTCGTAGCGGCCCTCGATCCCGTCGAGTCTGCGCAGCAGGTGGCCGTGCTCGAAGGCCTGGTGGACGAAGACCTGGCCCGCCTCGATGCGCGCCTCCAGCACGCCGTCCATCACCTTCTCGATCCCCTGGACGCTGGGGCCGTCCCCGCCCGCCGCGCCCCCTCGGCCCGCGGGCCGGCCACCGAGCCCCCGGTGTCCTCCGGTGGCGTCGTCGCCGGGACCGGTGAGCACCCGGTGGCCGCCGGTGGCACCGCCCTCGGGACCGGTGAAGGTCCGGTGTCCACCGGTCGGAACAGCCATCGGCGCACCGGGCACACTGGGCGTGTGGTGGCCCACCGCCGGTCCGGCCGCCACCGGGCCGGTGAAGGCCCGCTGCCCCGTTCCGGCGACGCCGGGAGCGCCGGGAGCACTGGGGGCGCTGGGGGCCTGTCCCGTGCCGGAAACACCCGCCGCACCGGCGGGCACCCGGTGGCCGCCGGTGGGGGGGCGGCCCGCACCGGGCTCGTGGTGCTCGACCTTGAGCTTCCAGGCCAGCTGCGCGGCGCCGTAGGCGACCACGATCTTCGGGTCGTCGTAGGTCCGCACCCGGTCGCCGAAGCGCTCGCGTACGGCCTTCTGGACCAGCGGCATCCGGCTGGGGCCGCCGGTCATGAACACCGCGGCCAGTTCGCCGGGCTCGACCCCCGCGCCGCGGATCGTCTCGTCCAGGATGTCGACCGTCTTGACGATCTCCTCGCCGATGAGATCCTCCAGATCGGCCCTGGTGATGTGCACGTCCTCGTTGATGCCGACCACGTAGTGCGAGGAGGTGTCGAACTTCGACAGCGTCTCCTTGGCCTCCCTGGCCATCTTGAGCAGGTCCGCGGCGTAGCTGACGTAGCGGCGCTCGGGGTTGGTGGTCACCTGCTGCCACCAGTCGGCGTCGAGCCGCTCGATCTGGGCTCCGAGGAACGCGAAGACCTGTTCGTCGAACCCCTCGCCGCCAATCTCGTCGCTGCCGCCCGGCTCGCCGACGACCGCGAAGTCACCGCCGTCCACGGTGAGCACCGCGGCGTCGAACGTACCGCCGCCGAGGTCGTAGACGGCCAGCCGCGACCCGCCGTCCGCCCGCCCGGCGGAGGCGAAGTAGCGGGCCGAGGCGACGGGCTCGTCGATGAGCACGATCCGCACGCCGCTGACGACCTTCCTGGCCGCCGCCAGCAGCACCGCCTTACGGTCGGCGTCCCAGGCCACCGGGTGGGTCAGCGCGATGCAGTCGGGATCGGCGCCGTCGAAGCGCCGCCGTCCCTCGCTGACGAACAGCTCCAGCAGCGCCGCCATGGTGTCGGCCACGTCCACCGGGACACCGCCGAGCAGCATCCGGCCCCGGCCGACGTAGCGCTTGGGGTTGCGCTCGACCCGCTCGGGGCTGATCGCGATGCCCCGCTGGGCGATCCTGCCCGCCACGAGCGTCCCCCGCTCGTCCAGCATGACGGCGGAGGGGATGCGCCGCTCTCCCTCGACCTCCAGGACGTCGAAGCGCCCTTCGGCCGCTATCACCCCGGCGGAGAAACTCGTCCCCAGATCGACACCGAGGCACCACTGCGCCATGTCCCACTCCTCGTAGATCCAGACCTCATCATGCCCCATCTCGCGACCACGGCCAGGGCGCGGGCGGGGGCGCCGGCCGATCCGGGAAGGGGAGCGGCGGCCACCGAGGTGGGCGTGGAGGGGCGGGACACATCCTCTCGCGTCCGCGGTCGCCATGGCGAACGGTCGGCGGTCGACATCGTCCCCGTACCGGAGGAAGGTGAGGGGCTCCCGGTGCCGAGGTGTGCTCACGCCACCTCGGCTTCGGGTGGCCGGCGGATCAGCCGACGCCGGACCCGCCGTCGGGATGGCTCTCCGGGCGGGCGGCCATCGCCGCCAGGACGCGCGCGAAGTCCGGCGGGGGCGCGACCACCAGCCGGGTCTGTCCGTCCTGGCTGACCAGGTCGGCCCTGATCAGGGAGAGGCGGCCACCGTGCCACCAGTAGACCTGCGGGCTGAGCGCCTCGTCACGCAGATCGAACTCCCGCTGGGCGAACAGCCGGAGCCGCTCGATCGCGCGGACCACGCCAATGCCCTCGACCGGATGGACGATCAGCGTCGCCGGGTCGGGCAGCGCGACGAGGACCCCGTCGGAGGGGACGGGCAGGTAGTCGCCCAGCCTGCGCAGGTGGGCGGCGGCGCCGGCGGTGGGTCCGGTCAGCCTGCGGACCGCCACGCCACCGAGGTCGCCCTCCGTGACCGAGAGCCGCTCGTCCTGGCGGGCGTTCTCCAGGGCCACATCGAGCGCCTGGGCGGCGGTGATCGGCCAGCAGCCGACCTCCTCGGGGCGGACCGGGCGACCGGCGGGGCCGTAGCCGATGGTGAGCACCTCGACCAGGTCGGCGGTGAGGTGACGGCCGACCACGCGGGCCGAGTCGAGGTCGTCGTCGAGCTGGATGCGGGTCCGCAGCATCGGGCGCACCTGCTCCAGGTCGCAGGCGTCGAGCGGCTCGTCCGCCGTGGCCAGGACGTGGGCCAGGTGCTCGGAGACGAGCACCGGCCAGTCCTCGCGGGAGCGCCTCAGCGCCTCGGCGCGCAGCCCCGCCAGTCGCACCACGACCCGGCGCGGGCCGGTGAGCGTCAGGACGGCGCCGCCGGGGTCGAAGGCGCAGGCATAACCGAGACTGTCCGCGACCAGGGCGAGCAAGGAGTCGAGATCGACCTCTTCGATCGGGCGCGGTAGCGCCTCGGTTCGCCGGTCACGGTGCCGCCGGAACAGTCTCACGCGTGCGCCCCCTCTGCCGGTTTCCTCCTAGGTTCGCACCTAGAGTGCCTTGTCGACGCCCCCTGTTGAGTAGGTCAGAGAGCACGATTTTGCATCAATAGCACCAAGTGCCCCAAGCAATACTGAAAATTGTGGCGCTCCATGCCCTACCGGCAGCCCCGCGATGACGGGTACCCCGAGCGGCGCGAGCAGCTCCTCCAGCACCGGGTAGGGGTCACCGCAGTCGACCCAGGAGCCCAGGACGAACCCGGCCGCTCCGTCGAGCGCCCCCGACTGCAGCAGCTGGGTGAGCATCCTGTCGATCCGGTACGGCGCCTCGTCGACGTCCTCGAGCAGGACGATCCGCCCCCGGGCCGACAGCGCGTACGGCGTGCCGCAGAGTGCGGCCAGCAGGCTGAGGTTACCGCCGGTGACCGGTGCCGTGACCGCACCGGGAACGATCACCCGGTCACCGGTGATCGGCGGCGGCGTCCCGGCGAGGGCGGCCGTGAAGTTCTCGAAGGTGCGCGGCTCGGGCCCTTCCGGGTCGCTGATCGTGGCACAGGCCGGCATCGGCCCGAACCAGGAGGCGACGCCCAGCTCCACGGCGAACGCGCTGTGCAGCGCGGTGACGTCGCTGGAGCCGACGAGCGCCTTGGGGTCGGCGGCCCGCATCGCCTCCCAGTCCAGCAGGCCGAGGAGCCGGGTGGCACCGTAGCCGCCGCGGGCGCAGAACACCGCGCTCACCGCGGGGTCGCACCAGGCGTCCTGCAGGTCGCGGGCGCGATCGGCGTCGGAGCCCGCCAGGTAGCGGTCCCTGTCGAGGACGTGGGCCCCGATGACGACCTTCAGGCCGAGCCCCTCCAGGACGCGGACGCCACGCGCCAGCCTTGCGAGATCGGGAGGTCCCGACGGGGCGACCACCGCCACGGTGTCACCCGGGCATGGCGAGGGCGGGACCGGTATGCCGGCCGGTTCGTTCACTCCCCAAACGGTGCCACACTGGGCTTTCATATGCGACCTCCGCCTCACATCCTGGTGGTCAACGGCATCAAGGTCCGCCACCCGGTGTTCGTGCTCGCCGCCCCGCACTCCGGCGCGGACCTGCTGGCCCGTGCCCTGAAACGCTCCCCCGGGTTCCACGTCACCATGGGACGTGCGGCGGTGGCGCACGTCGTCTACGCCTTCGCCCGGCGCCCCTCGATCGCGGGGCGGGGCATGGGCGCGACCCGCGTGCTCCGCGACGCCATGGCCGAGTCCTGGCAGATCGTCCCCGGCGTCTGCGAGGAGTGCCCGGCCCCGTGCCGGGAAGCGGGCGGCGTGACCGGAGCGGGCCCCTGCGTGGTCTCGGGTTCGGTGGCCCGCTTCGGCGATGCCAGCCCCGACCTGCTCTACAGCGCCTCGGTGCTGTTGCAGGCCTTTCCGGACGCCCGTTTCGTCCAGTTGATCAGGGACGGCCGGGACGTGGCCGCCGACATGCTGGCCGACCCCGCCTCCCTGACCTGGTTCAAGCCGGCCATGCTGAGCGACGAGACGGAGTTCCCCAACCCCTTCCTCGGCGTCAGCTCCGGCGAGCACCGCGAACGCTGGAAGGCGATGCCCACGGCGGGAAAGTGCGCGCTGCGCTGGCGCAGCGCGGTCCGGCTCGCGGCCTCGCTCCACCAGGAGCTGCCCCGCGAGCAGTTGCTGACCCTGCGCTACGAGGACCTGGTCTCCTCCCCTGCCGAGGCCATGGGCGAGCTCTCCCGCTTTCTGGAGACGCGGGTCCCCAAGATCGCCCTGCTGGGCCGGAACATGCCGAAAGTCGGCGTCTGGCGCACCCGCCTGCGCGGCCAGGACGCCGAACTGGTGGCCAAGGTCGCCCGCGAGGAGCTCACCCGCCTGGGCTACGTCCCCTCATCCTGACGCCGGCCCGCGTTCCCCTCCGTCAACCGGTCACCAGTTGGCGACCTCGAACATCGCACCTGGACGGATGTCCCCGGGCGGGGCCGGCCGCCGGGCGGGAGCGCTCGGCAGCGCGTCCAGGATCGCCTCCCAGGTGCCGTCCCGGCACCAGCGGCGATGCCGGTTGTAGACCGTCTTCCACTTGCCGTAGGCCTCGGGCAGCTTCCGCCAGGGGCAGCCGGTCCTGGTCCGGAAGAACACTCCGTCGATGATCGTGCGGTGATCGGCCCACCGGTTCCCCTGCCTGGCGTGAGCGGGCAGTAACGGCGCCAGCCGTGTCCACTCGTCGTCGGTCAGGTCATCACGTCTAAGCCGGTCTTCCACGCCCCCATGATCTACACCATCCGCGCTGGAAGAGCCACTCGAAGGCGTGCCGCCGGCACCGCTGACGCGGTCAGGACGCCTGACTGAACTGAGTCCGGTAGAGCTCGGCGTAGACCGCCCCCCTGCTCAGCAGTTCCTCGTGCCGGCCCCGCTCGACGATGCGGCCGTCCTGGACCACCAGGATCTGGTCGGCCTCGCGGATCGTGGACAGCCGGTGGGCGATGACCAGCGAGGTGCGCCCGGCCAGCGCGACCTTCAGCGCCTGCTGGACGGCGGCCTCGGACTCGGAGTCCAGATGCGCGGTGGCCTCGTCGAGGACGACCACCCGGGGCGCCTTGAGCAGCAACCTCGCCAGGGCCAGCCGCTGCTTCTCGCCGCCGGACAGCCGGTGCCCCCGGTCGCCCACCACGGTCTCCAGCCCCTCGGGCAGGTCCAGCACCAGCTCGGCGATCTGGGCGGCCCGCAGCGCCTCCCAGATCTCCTCCTCACTCGCCTCGGGCCTGGCGTAGCGGAGGTTGGCCCCGATGGTGTCGTGGAACAGGTGGGCGTCCTGCATGACGACCCCCACGGTGTCGCGCAGCGAGGCCAGGGTGGCGTCGCGCACGTCCAGGCCGTTGATCCGTACCGCGCCCTCGCTGACGTCGTAGAGGCGCGAGACCAGGCCCGTGATGGTGGTCTTCCCCGCTCCCGAGGGGCCGACCAGGGCGACCATCTGGCCGGGGCGGGCGGTGAAGGTGACGCCGCGCAGCACCTCGTGACCCGGCCCGGTGTCGGGACGGGCCACCGCCTCCAGCGAGGCCAGCGACACCTCCGAGGCCGTGGGGTACCTGAACCGGACGTCGTCGAACTCCACGGAGACCGGCCCCTCGGGAAGGGGCTTGGCATCGGGCCGCTCGGCGACCATGGGCCGCAGGTCGAGCACCTCGAAGACCCTGTCGAAGCTGACCAGCGCGGTCATCACGTCCACGTGCACGTTCGACAGGCTCGTCAGCGGGCCGTACAGGCGCATCAGGAGGGCGGCGAGGGCCACCAGGGTGCCGAGCTCGAAGACGCCGGAGACGGCCAGCAGGCCGCCCAGGCCGTACACCAGGGCGGTGGCCAGCGCCGCCACCAGGCCGAGCGCGACCCGGAAGACCGTCCCGTACATGCCCACGGTGACGCCGACGTCGCGCACCCGCCCCGCCTTGCCGCCGAAGGTGGCCGCCTCGTCGGCCGGGCGGCCGTACAGCTTGGCGACCATCGCGCCGGCGACGTTGAACCGCTCGGTCATCATGGAGCTCATCTCGGCGTCGAGCTCCATCTGCTCACGGGTGAGCCCGGACATCTTCCTGCCGACCCACTTGGCGGGGAGGACGAAGATCGGCAGCAGCACGAGGGCGACGAGGGTGATCTGCCACGAGAGCACCAGCATGGCGCCGAGAACCAGCACCAGCATGACCACGTTGGCCACGACCGACGACAGCGTGCTGGTCAGGGCACGCTGGGCTCCGATGACGTCGGTGTTGAGCCGGGAGACCAGGGCGCCGGTCTGGGTGCGGGTGAAGAAGGCCACGGGCATGCGCTGGACGTGGTCGAAGACCTCGGTGCGCAGGTTGTAGATGAGACCCTCGCCGATCCGCGCGGAGAACCAGCGCTGGGCCAGGGTGAGCACCGCGTCCGCGACCGCCAGGCCCGCGATGACCAGCGCGAGGGCGATCACCACCCCCTGGCGCCTGGCGACGATGCCGTCGTCGATGATCGCCTTCATCAGCAGCGGGTTGGCGATCACGATGACCGAGCCGACCACGACCAACGCGAGGAAGGCGGCGATATGCCGCGAGAAGGGCCTGGCGTAGCGGGCGATACGCCGGACCGTGCCCGGCGTCAGACGCTCCTTGGTCACCGAGCTGTCCCGCCGGAGTGAACGCATCATCTGGGGGCCGAAGCCCCCACCCATCATCGCCATCTGGCCTCCTCTCCCGATGCGAGCACCGGAAGAGGCGCGCTCATTCCCCCGTCAGCTTGAGGCGAACACCGGTGGCTCGCCCGGGAGAAGAGCGGCTTCTCGCCTCCCCCGCCGAGACGGGCCCCGGCCGCTTCGCAGCCGGGAGCCGTGGCGGGGAGGCGATTCACCTGCCCGGCGGTCTCCTCGCCGAACATGACGGACCGTTTGGCAGCTCGATGACCTACCCGAAAATCGCCTTGATGCGCGCCTCCTGTTCGCGCGCCTCGGCCGCGGCCTGCTCCTCCAGCGTGCGCCCCGAAGCACCCTGGAGCAGCCGCTTGGTCGCCGTCGCGGCGTCGCGGTTGGTCGCCAGCAGCGCGGCGGTCAGGTCGCGCACGGCCTCCGTCAACTCCCCCGGTGCGACGACCAGTTCGGCCAGGCCGATCCTGGCCGCCTCCTGCGCCCCCACGACGCGGGCGGTCAGGCAGATCTCGATGGCCCGGGACAGGCCCACCAGATCGACCAGCGGCTTGGTGCCGGTCAGGTCGGGAACCAGCCCGAGAGCCGGCTCCTTCATGCACAGTTTGGCGTCGTCCGCCAGGACCCGCAGGTCGCAGGCGAGCGCCAGCTGGAACCCCGCACCGACCGCGTGGCCCTGCACGGCCGCCACGGAGACGATGTCGGGACGTCTCAGCCAGAGAAAACCCCGCTGGGCCGCCGCCACCCGGTCGACGAAAGCCGTCTCGTCGAGTGTCGCCAGGGACGTGAACGCCCCCTGCCCTGGCACCCCCTCCGGGGTGAACATCCTCAGATCGATCCCCGCCGAGAAGGACGGCCCCTCACCTCTGATCACGACGACCCTCACCTGCTGCGGCAGGTTGTCACCGATATGAGCCAGAGCCGACCAGGTAGCGAACGTCTGAGCGTTCCGCTTCTCCGGACGGTCCAGCGTGATCGTCGCGATCTCGCCGTCCACCTCGTAGCGCAGACCGACCTCCTTCAGAGAGATCTCCTCCGCACTCCCCCCGAACGCAACTTCCACCATCGCCCGTTCTCCCACCTTCCGTTTCCGCCTCGCCCGAGCCTATCGACCCTCCAGAATGAGGTTCTATAGGCTCGGGCGGGAACGGCTTCGGCGTGTGGGGGACGAGCGGCTGCGGTCGCGCGTTCCGAGGCGGAGTCAGCGCTTGGACTTGCCTCGGGTGGCGCCACCGCGCCCGCGCAGAGTCACACCGGACTCGCTCAGGATGCGGTGGATGAACCCGTACGACCTGCCGGTCGAAGCGGCCAGAGCGCGGATGCTTTCACCCGCGCTGTAGCGCTTCTTGAGATCGGAGGCCAGTTTTTCACGGTCGGCCCCGGTAACCCGGGTGCCCTTCTTGAGAGTCTCGGCCACGAGTACCTCCTGTAGTGCCAGACTTCCGCAGCGTTACACACGCCATGATCAGTCATTTCAGCGAGATCGGCTACCTACTCCACGGGAAAAGATCCGTACCCGCTCAAATTAAGATCAGGCAAGTGCCACAAGATCGGAAAATTCGTCGCTCCATGCGTCTTCAACTCCGTCAGGTAGCAAGATCACCCTATCGGGTCGTAGAGCCTCTACAGCACCCTCATCATGCGTGACGAGCACAATCGCCCCAGAATAGGACTTTAGTGCCGAAAGAACCTGTTCCCGACTGGCTGGATCGAGGTTGTTCGTGGGCTCGTCGAGGAGGAGGACATTGGCCGCCGACAGCACCAGCGTGGCCAGCGCCAGCCGCGTCTTCTCCCCGCCCGACAGCACCCCCGCGGGCTTGTCCACGTCGTCGCCGGTGAACAGGAACGAGCCCAGAACCTTGCGCAACTCCACGTCGGGGAGCTCTCCCCCGGCCGAGCGCATGTTCTCCAGCACGCTACGGCCGGGGTCGATCGTCTCGTGCTCCTGCGCGTAGTAGCCCAGCTTGAGCCCGTGGCCGGCCTTGACCGCCCCGGTGTCGGGCTCCTCGACACCCCCCAGAATGCGCAGCAGGGTGGTCTTCCCCGCGCCGTTCAGACCCAGGATCACGACCCGGCTGCCCCTGTCCACGGCGGCGTCGACGTCCGTGAAGACCTCCAGGGAGCCGTACGACTTCGACAGCCCCTCCGCCATGATCGGGGTGCGCCCGCACGGAGCCGGCTGGGGGAAGCGCAGCTTGGCGACCTTGTCGCCGCGCCGCTCCACCTCCAGGCCGGAGAGCAGGCGCTCGGCACGGCGCTGCATGTCCTGCGCGGCCTTGGCCTTGGTGGCCTTGGCACGCATCTTGTCGGCCTGCGACATCAGGGCGGAGGCCTGCTTCTCGGCGTTGGCGCGCTCGCGCTTCCTGCGCTTCTCGTCGGTCTCCCGCTGGGCCAGATAGGCCTTCCAGCCGACGTTGTAGGTGTCGATCACCGCACGGTTGGCGTCGAGGTGCAGGACGCGGTTTACCGTCGCTTCAAGAAGCCCCACGTCGTGGCTAATAATGATCAAGCCGCCCTGGTGAGATCGTAAAAAATCACGAAGCCACCCGATTGAGTCGGCATCTAGGTGGTTTGTCGGCTCGTCAAGAAGGAGAGTCTCTGCCCCGCTGAAGAGAATTCGAGCCAGCTCCACCCGCCTGCGCTGCCCGCCGGAGAGCGTCTCCAGCGGCTGGCCGAGCACCCGGTCCGGCAGCCCCAGGCTGGAGGCGATGGAGGCGGCCTCCGACTCGGCGGCGTACCCGCCCAGCACGTGCAGCCGGTCCTCCAGGCGCCCGTAGGCGCGCACGGCGCGGTCTCTGGTGCGATCGTCCGCCGAGGACATGCCCAGCTCGGCCTCGCGCAGCTCACGCAGCACCTCGTCGAGCCCGCGAGCCGACAGGATACGGTCGCGGGCGAGCACGTGCAGGTCACCGGTGCGCGGGTCCTGCGGCAGGTAACCCACCTCCCCGCTGATGGAGACCGTGCCCGAAGCCGCCGCCCCCTCTCCCGCGAGCACCCGGGTCAGCGTGGTCTTCCCGGCCCCGTTGCGGCCGACGAGCCCGATCTTGTCGCCGGGGTTCACCCGGAACGACGCGCCCTCGATGAGCAGGCGGGCCCCGGCCCGCAGTTCGATGTCAGAAGCTACGATCATGGTTGGAGAACACTCCCAGCAGGAAATACACAGGCTCACTTCACTGTGGCCGAACCCGCCGCGCCCTGTGTCTCCCGGCTCTCGGCTCGGCCGTCTCGCCTTCATCGGGACGACGGTCAATCGGGAGTGCGCATACCGATCAGTGTACGGCGCGGCAAGGGCCCGGCTCTCCTCGATTACGTGGGATCGCTCACCCTGATGCGGACCGCGCGGAACTGGGCGGGGGTGTCCCGCAGGACCACCAGCCTCGGATCGGGAACCGTCAGGAAGGGCTCGGCCTCCAGCGCGAAGACCGGGGCGAGCCTGCGGTCCGAGCGCAGCGCGTCGACCGCGCGCCGGTCTCCACCGAGCACGACCGCCTCCAGCTCGTCCACCCGCGGCCCCAGGACGCGCAGCGCCACCTCGGCCGCCGCCTCGTGCGCCTGATCCACCTGCTTCTCCCTGCGCCGGGCGAAGCGCCGCTGTGACCAGCCGCCCGCCGCGCTGCGCCCGTGCACCGGCCGCGAGCCGACCTTGGAGGAGAGCAGTTCCTCTCCCTGGAAGATCCCCGCCGCGTGTCCCCCCAGCCGCACCAGCAGCACCCCGACCCTGCGCTCGGTGCGCACGTGGGTGACCAGACGCGCCAGCGGGCCGCCCCCGGCCTGGACGAGCGGCGGAAACGGCACCTGGCACTCGGCGACCGCGCCGTCCGCGCCGTCGAGGCGTACGACGGAGGCCGAGGCCGTCACCCGCGGCGGCCCGTGCCTGTCGACGAAACCGTCGATCCAGCGGTTCAGGCGGTCGGGCGCCACCGAGACCCAGCGGCCTCCCCCCTTGGCCGGTCGCGACGTCATGAAACGCGACACTACCGGCTGACCTCGCAGAACACACGATCACGCTGGACAAATCCAACGGATGGCGAAATATCAGTGAACATCCCTGCACGTTGCTTCTATGGCGCCAAAGGAGCCCCCATCCTTTTGAACGTGACGACCAGAGCGCACGTCAACCCGCAGGACCCCACAGCGGCCCCCGCGGGCCTCACGCCTGTCGTCGACCTCGACACCGGAGGCGTCATCGCGCTCCAGGCGGGAGGCGCGGGCCGGGGGAACATCTCCACCACGATCCAGACCGTGCACGACGCCGCCGCCGGCGAGACCCTGCTGCCGCTGGTGCTGACCCTGCCGACGGCCGCGGTGATCGGCGGCACGGCCGCGCTCGCGCCGCTCCACGAGGCCCTCCGCGCGTCCGGGCGGCGTCCCCGCGAGGTGATCCTCACCGTGCGGGGTGACTTCGCCCAGTTCGAACGCCGCTCCCTGATCGTCGGCCTGGACGGCCTGCGCGCCATCGGCTACCTCATCGCGGTGGGCGACCTGGGCACCGGGCACATCCCGCTGGACCTTCTCGCCGACGCGGCACCGTACCTGGCGGTGATCTCCCCGGACCTGATCGCCCAGGTGCCCCGCGACCCGCGCCGCACCGCCATCGGCGAGGGTCTGGCCCGGCTCGCCCGGGAAGCGGGCGCGCACGTGCTGGCCCCCGGCGTACGCGACGAGGCACAGCTCTCCGCGCTCCGCGGCTGGGGGGTCCGGCTCGCGCAGGGCCCGCTGCTGGCCCCCGGCCCGTCCGGCCGGGTGCGCGTACCACTCCCGGTCGTCGAACAGGAGCCGTCCCGCTTCACGCTCGGCCCACGCGTCCAGGAGTTCCTGCTGCCCGCGGTGACCCTCCCCTACGAGGCCACCGCCGAAGCCGCGATCGACGCCTTCGGCAGTGAGCCGTCCATCACCAGCGTGGTCCTCGTCGACGAGTACCAGCGCCCCAAGGGCAGCCTCGACCGCAGCCGTTTCCTGCTGTCGATCTCCGGCCGGTTCGGCCACGCCCTGCACGGCAAAAAGCCCGCCGGACGGCTGGCCGACCCCGCCCGCGCGGTCCCCAGGACGACCACCGCCATCGCGGCCATGCAGGTCGCGGGCCGCGACGCCGAGCGCGTCTACGACGACCTGGTGGTCACCGACGAGGTCGGCCGCTGCATGGGCATCGTGCGGGTCTCCGACCTGATCCGCCAGGTCGCGTCCATGCGGCACTGAGGCACGGACACCCGAGGCCGGAGGGTCTTCGCGCCGGCGCCATCGCCTTTACGATGTAGATTCATAACAGCGGCCACCGGCTCCGCGACGGCGGGCCACGGGATCATCGCCGCTCCGGAACGGGCAGGCCGGGTGGCGGACCCCATCACTACGCTTCGGTGACGTATGGTACGAGTTAGGTTCACCTAACTTTGACTCCCCCGGAGTGGCATATGGCAGACGAGAAAGCCGCACGCAAGGTGACGAGCGGCCGGGTCCAGCGGGTCGAGCGGCTCACCCCGCACATGATCCGGGTGGTGCTCGGCGGCCCTGGGCTCGCCGGTTTCCGCGCGGACGAGTACACCGACCACTACGTGAAGCTGCTGTTCGCCCCGGCGGGGGTGAGCTACCCGCAGCCGTTCGACCTGGAGGCGATCCGCCGCGACCTGCCCCGCGAGCAGTGGCCCACCACCCGCACCTACACCGTCCGCCGCTGGGACGCCGACGCGGGCGAGCTGACGATCGACTTCGTCCACCACGGCGACAGCGGCCTCGCCGGGCCGTGGGCCGACCGGGTCCAGCCGGGTGAGGAGATCTGTTTCTTCGGTCCGGGCGGGGCCTACGCCCCCGACCCGGAGGCCGGCTGGCACCTGTTCGCGGGGGACGAGAGCGCGCTGCCGGCCATCGCCGCCTCCCTGGAACGCCTCCCCGCCGGGGCGCGGGCCTGGGCCTTCATCGAGGTCGAGGACGCCGGGGAGGAGCAGCGACTCGACTCACCGGGCGACGTGAAGATCGTCTGGCTGCACCGCACGGGTGGCCCGTTCGGTGCGCGGCTCGTCCAAGCGGTCCGCGAGCTGGACTTCCCCGACGACGCCGTGCACGCCTTCGTCCACGGCGAGGCGGGCTTCGTCCGCGAGCTCAGACGCCACCTGCGCGCCGAGCGCGGCATCCCGCTGTCTCAGCTGTCCATTTCGGGCTACTGGCGCCTGGGCCGCGACGACGAGGCCTGGCGCTCCACCAAGCGCGAGTGGAACGAGCAGATCGAGGCCGAGGAGGCCGCGACGCTCTCCTCGTGAACCCGGCTCAGAGCCAGCCCTGGGTGCGGGCGCGCTCGACGGCCTCGATGCGGTTGCGGGCGTGCGTCTTGCGGATGGCCGAGGAGAGGTAGTTGCGGACCGTACCCTCCGACAGGTGCAGGCGCGCGGCGATGTCGGCGATGCTGGTACCGCCCGAGGCGGCGACCAGGACGTCACGCTCGCGGGGCGACAGCGGGTTGGGGCCGGCACTGAGCGCGGCGGCGGCCAGGCCCGGGTCGATGACGCGCTCGCCGCCGCGGACCCGCCGGACGGCGGCGGCCAGCTCCCTGGCCGGGCTGTCCTTGACCAGGAAGGCCATCGCGCCCACCTCCATCGCCCTGCGCAGATAGCCGGGGCGGCCGAAGGTGGTCAGGATCATGATCCGGCAGCCGGGCAGCGCCTCGCGGATCCGCGAGGCGGCGGTGATGCCGTCGTCGCCGGGCATCTCGACGTCGAGCAGCGCGACATCCGGCCGGGTCCGCAGGGCCACGGCGAGCGCCTCCCCGGCGTCGGCGGCCTCTCCCACCACCTCGATGTCGGGCTCCAGGCCGAGGAGCGAGGCCAGGGCGCCCCGCACCATCGCCTGGTCCTCCACCAGCAGCACCCGGATCATCGAACCCCTCTCGTCGTCGGCGGGCGAAGGGGCTCGGCATGCGGCACCGTGACCCTGAGCGCGAAGCCGGTCGGCCGCGGCCCGGCGGACACCGTGCCGCCGGCCGCCCGCACCCGCTCGGTGAGCCCGGTCAGCCCGCTGCCCGGCCCGTACGAGGCCGCGCCGCGCCCATCGTCCACGATCTTCAGGGCCGCGACCTCCTCGTCCATGGTCACCTCGATCTCGCACCGGGTCGCCCGCGCGTGCCGGATGACGTTGGTGACGCCCTCCCGCACCGCCCAGCCCAGCAGTTCGTCCAGCGCGTCCGGCAGCGGGGTGCCCGCGAGCCGGATCGTCAGCCTCGTCCCGGCGGCCTCCAGAGCGGCGCGGGCACCGTCCAGCTCGCCGGAGAGGCCACGCTGGCGGTAGCCGGTGACGGCGTCGCGCACCTCGACCAGCGCCTGCCTGGCCACCGACTCGATGTCGCGGATCTCCGCCACGGTCCGTTCCGAGCCGCTCTCCGCCAGCCGCCCGGCCAGCTCGCTCTTCAGCACGATCAGTGACAGGCTGTGGCCGAGCAGGTCGTGCAGGTCCCTGGCGATGCGCAGCCGCTCCTCGCTCGCGGCCAGCCGCGCCACCTCCTCCTGCGCCTGGCGGAGCCTCGCCACCAGCATCCGGGTGTTGCGCACCCCCATGAACAGGACGCCGAGCGTGATGACCTGGAAGACGAGCACCAGGGTGGTACCGGGGTCGTGCTCCTTCAGCAGGCCGATCAGCGCGACGGCGAGGCCCATCGCGAGGATGCCGGCCACCGAGAACCGGGGACGCAGCGCCATGCCGTAGATCACGGCCAGGTAGATCGGCAGGGTCAGCCAGCCGCCGCCGAAGGCCACCGCCAGGCCGACCCCCAGGAGCGTGGTCATCCCCAGCAACCAGTACGTCAGGCGGGTCGGGTCGCCGAAGTTCCTCGGGCTCAGCACCGTGGCGATGTAGAGGGCGACGAAGACGGCCAGGCCGGCGCCTCCCCAGACGGCCCTGTCCCCGGACACCTCGCCGGTGACGATCTCCAGGACCGGGAAGCACAGGTAGACCAGGCCGATGGAGATCCCCGACAGACGCCGGAGGCGGGACGGGCGCTCGCCCGTCCCGCCGAAGGTGAGCGCGGAGACGCGCATCATGCGCGCGCGAGTGCCCTGCGGTAGGCGAACACCGCGGCGGTGCCGAGCAGCGCGGCCCAGGCCACGACGATCACCACGGCGGACGTCGGCACCGCGCCGTCGGCGACGAGGTGCTGGCCGATGTCGGCGTAGGAGAAGGAGGGCATCGCGTGCACGACACTTTTCATGGCCTCGGGCATGATCTCCACAGGGAACCACAGCCCGCCCAGGATCGCCAGCCCGAATGTGCTGATCATCGCGGCCGACTGCGCGGCGTCCGCGGGCAGCAGCGAACCGAGGAGCAGACCGAGCGCGGCGAACGGCACGGCGCCGATCCACAGGGCCGGGATCAGCGCGAGCCACTCCCCCACCGGCAGCCGGACGCCCTGGGTGAGGACCGCGGCCAGGCAGACCAGCACCATGGACGGCAGCACCAGCAGCAGCGAGGCGATCAGCTTGGTGACGATGATCGCCCAGCCGGGCAGCGGGGTGACCTGGAGCTGGCGGAGCCAGCCGGACTGCCGCTCCTGCGCCCACGGCACGGCGGTGCTCATCAGACAGGCCGCGATCGCCCCGTACGCGGCCATGGAGACCATGAGGACGACGGCGGCCCGTACCCCGCCGGAATCCGTCTGGGCGCCCCAGATGCCGGAGAAGATCAGGTAGAACACCACGGGGAAGCCCACCACGAAGATGATGTAGCGCTTGTTGCGCAGCATCCTCAGGACCTCGATTTTGACGTAGTTCGGCATCAGGACTCCCGGGTGAGGGCGAGGAAGGCGTCTTCGAGGTCGGCGCCGATGATCCTGAGGTCGCGGATCTCCAGCGAGGTGCCCCGGTACAGGGCCGCCACGGTGGCGTCGGGGTCGGCGGTGCGCAGCGTGGCGACGCCCTGGGAGATCTCCGCGGCGGAGACGCCCGGCAGGCCGTCCAGCCCCGCGACCGGCTGCCCGCCCAGGGTGAAGCGGACGACATGGTCACCGATCCCCGACTTGATCTGGGCGGCGGTGCCGTCGGCCACGACCCGGCCCCGGGTGATCACGATGACCCGGTCGGAGTTCTCGTCGGCCTCCTCCAGGTAGTGGGTGGCGAACAGGACCGTCCGGCCCTCGGCGGCGTAGTCGCGCATGCTCTTCCAGAACCGCAGCCGCGACTCCACGTCCATGGCCGCGGTGGGCTCGTCCAGCACCAGCAGTTTGGGCGCGCCCGCGATGGCCAGGGCGAACCTGACCCGCTGCGCCTGCCCGCCGGACAGCTTGTCGGCGCGCCGCCGCGCCAGTTCCGTGAGGTCGGCCACCCGCAGGATCTCGTCGAGACCGAGTGGCTCCGGGTAGAGCCGCCGGACGAAGTCGACCAGTTCCCTGACCGTGAGCTCACCGATGAGCTCACCGCTCTGCAGCATGGCCCCGATCTCGCCCCGGGCGACGGCCGCCTCGGGGGAGCCTCCCAGGATCTCGACGCGGCCCCCGCTCGGGCGGATCAGGCCGAGCATCATGTTGATCGAGGTTGACTTGCCGGCCCCGTTGGGGCCGAGCAGGGCGACGGTCCGGCCCGCCTCGACTGCGAGGTTCAGGCCGTCGACGGCGAGCACGTTGCCGTAGCTCTTGCTCACGTCTGTGAGGGCGATGGCGTCCATGCCCCAACGCTAGGAGCGCCCGGCGGGAATCCTCAGTGCCGCTTCTCCGGGTTTGGAGATGACATTTGTCAGATATGCGGACACCGCCGCGGGCCGGACCGGTGGCGCGGAGGGGCGCGGACGACGGGTCAGATCCGGCAGGCGAAGATGGCGGTCACCAGGATGGCCTTGGCGCCGATCTCCCAGAGCTGGTCCATGACCTGCTGGTGCCCCTTGCGCGGGACCATGGCCCGGACCGCGACCCAGCCCTCCCGGTGCAGCGGAGAGACCGTGGGGCCCTCCATGCCGGGGGTGAGGGCGATGGCCTCCTCGATCCGCTCGGCGCGGATGTCGTAGTCCATCATCACGTAGTCACGTGCCATCAGCACGCCCTGCAGGCGGCGGACGAGCTGCTGCAGGCCCTGGGCCTCCACGGCGCCGGTCCGCTTGATCAGCACGCCCTCGGAGCGGGCGATCGGCTCACCGAACACCTCCAGGCCGATGTTGCGCAGCGTGGTGCCGGTCTCCACCACGTCGGCCACGGCGTCGGCCACGCCCAGCCGGATGGCGGTCTCGACGGCGCCGTCCAGCTTGATCACCCGGGCGTCGACGCCCTGTTCGGCCAGGTAGGACTCCAGCAGGCCCGCGTAGGAGGTGGCGACACGCTTGCCCTTGAGGTCGGCGACGGAGGCGAAGTCCCCCGGATTCGCGGCGAAGCGGAAGGTGGAGCGGCCGAAGCCGAGCGGGATGATCTCCTCGACCTGCGCCCCGGAGTCGTGGAGCATGTCGCGGCCGGTGATCCCGGCGTCCAGGGTGCCCTCGCCGACGTAGACGGCGATGTCCTTGGGCCGCAGGAAGAACAGCTCGCAGGAGTTCTCCGGGTCGACGACCACGAGTTCCTTGCTGTCCTTGCGGGCGCGGTATCCGGCTTCCTTGAGTATCGTCTGGGCGGCCTCGGTGAGGGCGCCCTTGTTGGGTACGGCGAGACGGAGCATGGCTGGGTTCCTTACGTGTGGACGGGATCTGCCTACGAGACCGGGAGCCGGGCGCACCGGCTCACAGATGCTTGTAGACCTCGTCCAGTCCGATCCCCCTGGCGATCATGAGGACCTGCACGTGGTAGAGGAGCTGGGAGATCTCCTCGGCCGCCCGCTCCTTCGACTCGTGCTCGGCCGCCATCCAGCTCTCGGCGGCCTCCTCCACGACCTTCTTGCCGATGGCATGGACTCCGGCGTCCAGCGCGGCCACGGTGCCCGAGCCCGCGGGCCGGGTGCACGCCTTGTCGGACAGCTCGGCGTACAGCTCTTCGAAGGTCTTCATGATCTCTCTCGGCGTCGTCGGATGTGCGCGTCAAGCCTAACGGGCTCGCCGACCCCGGCGTGTGCGGGTCCACCCTCGCCGGACGCGAGCCGCCGGGTGATCTCCGGAGGTCACCGCTCCATTTGACCGTCCCGTGACCGGGCCGCCCATCGGGGCGGCCCGGGGGGCGTTCAGTCGTTGACGCAGCGGAGCACCGGGCGGGTGACGAGGGCGGCCGGATCGGGCGAGCCCGTCACGTGCAGGGTGACGCTCTCACCGGGAAGCAGGGTCAGCAGCATGTCATCCACCCAGGAGGCCGGATCGAGGCGATCGGGGAACAGCGCCAGCTCGCGCAGGAGAGTGCGGGCGGTGACGGTGACATCCAGACCGCCGGCCGCGGGGACGACCTCGGTGTCGTAAGCGGCCACCGGGAAGGCGACCCGCGGGTCCTCGACGAAGAAGCGAAGCACCCGATGCTCGCCCAGCCCTACCGAGAGCAACTCGGCACACGGGTCCCCGGGGACGGCCACCGAGTCCGGCAGCCCGACCCTGGCCACCGAACGCGCCGCCACCTCGATTGCGACCCTCTCCTTGGCCAGCACCTCCCCGCCCAGGCCGAGCCGCGACAACTCCAGCTCACCCACCCACGGCTGCGGGCCGTCGTTGACCACGGCCACCACGCCGTCGCAGACGGTGAGCAGGCGATCGGCGTAGACACGGCGCAGCGCGTACCACAGCGGCTTGCGCCGCCCGGCGCCGTCGACGGCCGACCAGGAGGTGACCGGCCAGCAGTCGTTGAGCTGCCAGACGATCGTGCCCGCGCAGTACGGCGCCAGCGCCCGGAAGCGCTCGATGCCGAAAGCCACCGCCCTGGCCTGGTTGAGCTGGGTCAGGTAGTGCCAGTCGTCGAAGGTCTCGGGCCGGGGCAGGTGCTCACCCAGGCCACGCAGCAGCTTGGCGTTGCCCTCGTGCGCCTTTTGATGGTGCGACACCCCCGGCGAGGTGGGAGTGAGCGGATCATCGCTGACCGCCCCGCGCAGCGTGGCGTGGGCGGGCGGTCCCTGGAAGCCGAACTCGGCCACGAAGCGGGGGCGATAGTCGCCGTAGCGGGTGTAGTCCTCGCGGTTCCACACGTCCCAGATGTGCACGGTGCCGCGCGCGGGATCGTTGGGCGGCAGGTCGGGGTCACCGGAGTACGGGCTGCCCGGCCAGTAGGGGCGGGTGGGGTCGAGTTCGGCCAGCAGCGAGGGCAGCAGATCGTAGTAGAAGCCCGCCCCCCAGCTCTTCTCCCCCAGCTCCTCGCGCCAGCCCCAGTCGGCCTGGCCCTCGATGTTCTCGTTGTTGCCGCACCACAGCACCAGCGAGGGGCGCCAGGACAGCCGGATGATGTTCTGGCGCGCCTCGGCCTCCACCTCGCTCGCCAACGGCTCCTCCTCCGGATAGGCCGCGCAGGCGAACGGGAAGTCCTGCCAGATGAGCAGGCCCAGCTCATCGGCCAGGTCGTAGAAGTCCTCGCTTTCGTACAGGCCGCCGCCCCAGACCCGCAGCAGGTTGACCCCCGCCCCGGCCGCCTGGCCGAAGCGCTCGGCCAGCCGCTCGCGGGTGACCCTGGCCGAAAAGCAGTCATCAGGGATCCAGTTGACGCCGCGCACGAAGACCGGCACGTCGTTGACCACGATCGTGAACCCCTCGCCCGTCCGGTCCAGACGGACGTCACGAAAACCGATCCGGCCCCTCCAGGTCCCCTCCCCCAGGCCGACGGTCAGGTCGTAGCGGTGCTGCGCGCCGTACCCGCGCGGCCACCACAGCCGCGGCTCCGGCACCCGCAACTCCAGGACCGCCTCGCACTCGCCTGCGGCCAGGTGCACCTCGCGCTCGACACCCGCGACCGAGGCCCGCACGGTCACCGGGGCGTCCGTGGCGCGCTCGAGCGTGACGTGCACCTCCACGCGCCCGTCCCCGTGCACCAGCGGCCGGACCGAGGCGAGCCGGGCCCCGCTCCAGGAGTGCAGCCCGATCGGCCGCCAGATGCCGGAGGTGACCACGGCCGGCCCCCAGTCCCAGCCGAAGTTGCAGGCCATCTTGCGGATGAACTGATACGGCGCCGCATAGGCGCCGGGCCGATCGCCCAGCTCGGCCCGGCGCGCCTCGGCGTAGGCCTGCGGGGAGGCGAACCGGATCCGCAGCGTGTTCTCGCCCTCGCGCAGCAGTTCCCGCACCGCGAAGCGGTAGGAGCGGTGCTGGTTGGCCGTGGCCGCGACCCGCACCCCGTTGAGCTCGACCGTGGCGATGGTGTCCAGGCCCTCGCAGACCAGGTCGGTGCGGTCGTGGGAGTCGGCGCTCCAGGTGAAGACCGTCTCATACTCCCAGTCGGAGCGGCCTATCCAGGTCAGCCGGTTCTCGTTGTCGTCCAGGTACGGGTCCTCGATGAGCCCGGCGGCCAGCAGATCGGTGTGCACGCAGCCGGGCACCGTGGCGGGGACGCGGGAGATCCCGCCACCCACCTGGCGCAGGGTCCAGCCCTCGTGCAGTGCCCTAACCGTCGTCAACTCACGCTCCTTGTCAGTGTGGTGCCGCCCCGCCGGACGAGGTGCCCCGGTTCCTCCTCCACCAGCGTGGAGGGTCCTGCTGAGACGTCCTCGGCGGGGACGGCGGGATCGCCGCCGTCCCACCGGGCGGTGAGCCTCGGCACCGACGACAGCAGCTTGATCGTGTACGGGTGGAGGGGGTTGCCGAACACCGCGGCGGTGGGACCGGACTCCACCACCTGCCCCCGGTACAGGACCACGGCCCGCTCGCTGATGTAGTTGCCCAGCGACAGGTCGTGGGTGACGAACAGCACCCCGAGGCCGCGCGACTTCAGGTCGGCGAGCAGGTTGAGGACGTCGATCCTGGTGGAGGCGTCGAGCATGCTGGTGATCTCGTCGGCGACGAGGTACCTGAGGTCGAGCAGCAGCGCCCTGGCGATCAGCAGGCGCTGCAGCTGGCCACCGCTGAGCTGGTGCGGATACCGGCCCAGGACCTGCCCGGGGTCGAGGCCGACGTCCTTGAGCGACTTCTCGATCCTGCCCTCCCACTCGGAGGCCGCGACGCCGGGAAAGTACTCGTCCTTGATCATCTTGACTACCCGGTCGGCCTTGAAGACCGGGTTGTAGCAGCTGAACGGGTCCTGGAAGACGCCCTGCACGTGCCGGTAGTACGCCTTTCCCGGCCGCGCGGGGGCTCCGTCGAGGGTGATCCTGCCCCGCGTCGGGGTGAGCAGCCCGAGGACCGTCTTCCCGAGGGTCGTCTTGCCGCTGCCGCTCTCGCCGATGAGGGAGACCACCTCCCCCGGCGCGAGGTCGAGGCTCACGTCGTCGACGGCGGTGAGGGTCGCGGTGCCGAAGGCACCCACCCGGTAGGTCTTGGTGACCCCTTCGAGACTCAGCATTACGCCTTCCAACAAGCGACGTGGTGGCCGGGGGCGACCTCGATGGGCGGGGGGTCCTCGGCGCACCTGTCGAAGGCCAGCGGGCAGCGGTCCCTGAACCGGCAGCCCTGCGGCGGATCGAGCAGCGAGGGCGGCCGCCCGGGGATGCCGGAGAGCCTGCGCTCCGCGTGGCGGACCCCGACCTCGGGCAGCGAGGAGATCAGCATCCGGGTGTACGGGTGGCGCGGCTCGCTGACGATCACGCTCGCGGGGGCCTTCTCGGCCAGCTTCCCCGCGTACATGACCATGATCGTGTCGGCGATCTGGTAGGTCAGCGAGATGTCGTGGGTGACGAAGATCATGCTGCGCACGAAGCCCCGCTCCCGAAACTCCACGAGGGTCCTGGCCACGGCCTTCTGGGTCGACACGTCCAGCGCGGAGGTGATCTCGTCGGCGATGAGCAGGGAGGGGTCGAGCAGCGTGGAGATGACCATCACCATCCGCTGCTTCATCCCGCCGGACAGCTCGATCGGGTAGCGCCCCAGGATGTCCCTGGGCAGCTCCACCAGGTCCAGCCGGCGTTCCAGCTCGGCTGTGTCCACGCTCTCGCCCCGGGAGGCGAGCAGCTCGGTGATCATCCTGCCGATCCTGCGGGTGGGGTTCATCGCGCTCATGGAGTACTGCGGGATGAGCGACACCCGCTTGAAGCGGAAGGGGTTCATCCGCCGGTCGTCGCCGATGGGCAGTTCCTCGCCGTCCAGCGAGACGGTGCCCCCGGCCAGCCGCATCCGGCCGTCCATCCTGATCAGGCTCTTGCCGAGGGTGGTCTTGCCGCAGCCGGACTCGCCGGCCAGGCCGAGGATCTCGCCGTCGCCGACGCCGAAGCTGACGCCGTCCAGCGCCTTCACCTCGCCGCGCAGAGTCCTGTAGTGGACCCTGAGGTCGTCCACACGCAGAGTCATCTACAGCTCCCGCAGTTTCGGGTTGAAGACCTCGTCCAGGCCGACGTTCATCACGTACAGGGCGCCGACGATGGCGGTGATCCCGGCTCCCGGCGGGATGAACCACCACCACATGCCCAGGTGCAGGGCGCTCCAGCGGGCCGCGTTGTTGAGCATCAGGCCGAGCGAGACACCCTCGCTGGGGCCGAGCCCGATGAAGTCCAGCGAGGCGGCGATCAGGATGGACCCGCCGAACAGCAGGATGAAGGTCATGAAGAGGTACGAGCTCATGTTGGGCGCGATCTCCCTGGCGATGATCTTCCAGGTGCGCACGCCGCTGAGCCTGGCCAGGTCCACGAAGTCGCGCGAGCGCAGCGAGAACGTCTGGGCCCTGATGGCCCTGGCCGCCCACGGCCAGGAGGTGAGTCCGATGAAGAGCGCCTGCACGCCGACGCTGCGGACCCCGAGGTAGGCGTTGACGATCAGCAGCACCGCCAGCGCGGGCAGGACCAGGACGATGTTGGTGAGCATGTTCAGCACCTCGTCGACCAGGCCGCCCCGGTATCCGGCGGTGAAGCCGATCGCCATCCCGATAATCGCGGCCAGCCCGCCGCCGAGCACCCCCACGATGAAGGTGACGCGCAGGCCGTAGACGAACTGGGCGAAGATGTCCTGGCCGAACATGGTGGTGCCGAACCAGCGCTCGGCCGAGGGCGGCGAGGCCGGGGTGGCGACGTAGGCGTTCGGGTCGCCCCCCACGATCAGCGGGGCGGCGGCGGCCAGGACGAGCAGCGGGACCAGCACGACCAGTCCGGCCAGCAGCTTCCCGTTGCGCAGCGCGAAGTACAGACCCTCGTTGCGCCTGGTGGGCACGGCCGTCATGACGCCCCGCCTCCTTCGGCCGCGGGCCGGTTCGCGGAGATGCCGGTCATGCCGCCTCCCCTCCTATCCCGGTCCTGGTACGCGGGTCGACCAGGACGTAGACGATGTCGATGATGAAGTTGGCGACCAGCACGCCCACCACGATGAACAGGAAGGTCCCCTGCAGCAGGAAGAAGTCCTGGTTCTGGATCGCCTTGAGGATCAGGTGGCCGAGCCCCGGATAGGAGAAGACGATCTCGGTGACCAGGGCTCCGGCCACGAGCACGCCGAGTTGCAGGGCCAGGCCGGTGATCTGCGGCAGTACCGCGTTCCTGAAGGCATAGCGCCGGATGAGCCGCCGCGAGGCCCCCAGCGAGGACAGGTAGGTGGAGTAGTCGGCCTCCAGCTCATAGATGATCATGTTGCGCATGCCGATCGCCCAGCCCCCGAACGCGACGAGGAAGAGCGAGACGAACGGCAGGAACCAGTGCAGCGCCAGGTTGCCGACGAACTCCCACGACCAGTTGGGCCGCATGGCGAAGCTGTAGCCGCCGGAGACGGGGAAGATCCCCGCCACGATGCCCAGCCCCCAGGCCAGCAGGATCGCCAGCCACATGTAGGGCGTCGCGGTGAGCACGTACCCGATCGGCAGCGCGGTGTTGTCCAGCCACTTGCGCCTGGCGGCGAAGGCGCCGAACCTGTTGCCCGCCCACCAGCTGAGCAGGATGGACGGGATGAGCAGTGCCAGCGTGTACGGCACCGCCCGGATGATGATGTCGGTCACCGGGGTGGGGAACAGCCAGATGCTGGTCCCCAGATCACCCCGGAACAGCGCGGCCCAGAAGTTGCCGTACTGCTCCCAGAGCGGCAGGTCGAGCCCGAACAGGCTCGTGTAGTGGGCGCGCATCGCCTCAACGGCGGCGGGCTGTGACACGTTGGCCCTGGCCAGCATGCTCTGGACCGGGTCTCCCGGCATGAAGCGCGGGATCATCCAGTTGATCGTGACGGCCACGAGGAAGGTGAGCCCGTACACGAGCAGCTTCCGGCCGAAATAGCGTCGCACGCGATCCTCCCGAATCGGCGAGATGAGTCCCTCCCCGCGCCGCGCGCGGGGAGGGGACGAGAATCGCGGGGGATCAGCCGCCGGCGGGCTTCAACTCGGTCAGGGTCAGCACCCCGCCCAGCTCCAGCCAGTTACGCCACATGGTCGGCGGGCTCTTGGGCGTCGCGGGGGCTGCGGAGGGCCAGTTGGTCCAGACCGCGTTGCTGGTCTGCGCCCACAGGCCGTTGTACCAGAGCGGGATCACCGGCAGATCGTCGAGCTGGATCTTCTGGATCTCCGAGACGACCTGCTTCATGCCCTCGACGTCGTCGGCCTTCTTGCCGTCGAGACCCTGGACCAGGTCCCAGACCTTCTTGTTCTCGTAGCGGCCGAAGTTGACGGTGTTCTGCTGCTTGTTGATCGGCAGCCGGAACATGTAGTCGTAGTACATCCAGGGGGTGTTGGACAGCTGCCGCTCGTTGTTGAGCAGCAGGTCGAACTTGCCGGATGCGCGCTGGTCGACCAGCGCGTTGTAGTCGGGGAACTCGGGGGTGAGGTCGATCCCGGCCGCCTTGGCGCCCTCGGCGATGACCCGGCTCGCCTCCATCCAGTCGGTCCAGCCGGCCGGAACTATGATCTTCAGCGAGACCTTGGAGCCGTCCTTGTTCTCCACGAACCCGTCGCCGTCGCCGTCCTTGTATCCGGCGTCGGCCAGCAGCTTCTTCGCCTTCTTGGTGTCGAAGGAGAAGCCCTTCTCGCTCACCACGGCCTGGTCGACGTACTTGTCCCACTGGGGCAGCAGCCCGGTGGGGCCGGCCGCCTTGACCAGGTTGCCGTAGACACCCTCGACGATCTTCTTGGTGTCGATGGAGTTGGCGATCGCCTTGCGGAAGGCGGGGTCGTCCAGCGGCTTCTTCGTGGTGTTGGGCACCAGGAAGGCCGTGTTGGCCGAGAGCATGTACGGCGGCTCCGGATAGTAGGTCTTGATACCGAAGTCGCCCTGGACCAGGTTGGCCACGCCGGGCAGGAAGTTGTTGCTGAGGTCCAGGCCCTTCTGCAGCAGCAGGCCCATCGCCACCTCATTGCTGGAGTTGACGATGTCGACGACGTACTTGGGCCTGACCTCCTTGCCCAGCGCCGCGGTGGCCCACCAGCCGTCGCGCTTGACCCAGGCCATGCGGTCCTGGTCGTGGCTGTGGTAGGCGTACGGCCCGGTGCCGACCGGCTTCTCGTTGACGCCGTTCAGCACCTCGTCCTCGGAGAGACCTTCCCAGATGTGCTTGGGGACGATCGCGTTGCTGTAGACCCAGTTGGCCCACTGCTGGTAGTTGGCCTTGGAGAAGGTGAACCTGACGGTGCCCGGGTCGACCGCCTCGACCTTCTCCAGCCAGTCCCACAGGTTGGCGTAGGGGATGGTCTTCATCTTGCCGAGCTCGACGGTGAAGACCACGTCGTCGGCGGTGAAGGGCTTGCCGTCGGCCCAGGTGACCCCCTGCCTGAGCTTGAGGTCGTAGGTCTTGTCGTCCGTCCAGGTGCCGCTCTCGGCCAGCCAGGGCGTGAACTTGTCGGTCTGGGGGTCGTACAGGAAGAGCGTCTCGTAGACGAGCCCCTTGGTGCCGGTGGCCGAGTCCCAGGTCCGCAGCGGATTCCAGTTGGCCGGCGGGCCCCACTGGGTGCCGCTGGTGTACAGGGTCTCGTTGCGGGGGAACGCGGCGTTCGCCGCCCCCGCCCCCGCCGAGGGGGCCGCGGCGCCCGACCCCTGCGGCGCCTCGCTCGGAGCGGACGGCGTCGTCGAGCCTCCCGTGCACCCGGCCGCGGCCATGCAGGCCGCCACCCCGAGGATCGCGAACCTTCGTCGAATCCGCATCTATGTTCTCCTCTCCAACATGGGAGCGCTCCCAAATAACTAAACGCGACCGCATGCGTTTGCTGAGCCGGATAAGTATCGTGACCGTAAAGTCCACGTGTCGGCACTGTCAATAGGCGACTGGACCGGTTCAGCTGAAATCGCGGAGGAGATCATGAAACGACCGACGATCGCGGACGTCGCCAGACGGGCCGGGGTGTCCAAGGGGGCCGTCTCGTACGCGCTCAACGGGCAGCCCGGCGTGTCGGAGAGCACCCGGGCCAGGATCCTGGCGATCGCCGAGGAGATCGGCTGGCGCCCCAACAGCGCGGCCCGCGCCCTGAACGGCGCGCGGTCCCACACCGTCGGCCTGGCCATCTGCCGCCCGGCGCGCACGCTCGGCGTGGAACCGTTCTTCATGGAGCTCATCAGCGGCATCGAGGGCGAACTCTCGGCCCGCTCGTACGCGCTCATGTTGCAGGTGGTCTCCGACCACGGGCAGGAGGTCGCGGTCTACCGCCGCTGGTGGGGTGAGGGCCGCGTCGACGGCGCCATCCTGGTCGACCTGCACGTGGGCGACCCCCGCATCCCCGAGTTCGAGTCACTCGGCCTGCCGGCCGTGGTGATCGGCCATCCGTCGGAGGCCGGGTCGCTGCCGCCCATCTGGTCCGACGACGGCGGTGCCGTCCACGAGACCGTGGAGTATCTCGTCGCGCTCGGCCACCGCAGGATCGCCAGGGTCGCCGGGCTGCCGCGCCTGGCCCACACCGCGCTGCGCGACCACGCCTTCGCCGAGGCCTGCGACGGCGTCGCCGAGCACGTGACCGTGCACACCGACTACACCGGTGAGGAGGGCGCCCGCGCCACCCGGCGCCTGCTGAGCTCCCCCTCCCGGCCCACCGCGATCGTCTACGACAACGACATCATGGCCGTCGCCGGGCTGTCCGCCGCCCAGGACCTGTGCCTGGACGTGCCCCGCGACCTGTCCATCGTCGCCTGGGACGACTCACCACTCTCCCGGGTCGTCCGCCCCCCGCTCACCGCCCTGAGCCGCGACATCTCCGCCTACGGCGCCCACGCCGCCCGCCATCTCCTCGCCCTCGTCTCCGGCGAGAGCCCCGGCCCCTACCAGGACGAGGCCGCCCGCCTCACCCCCAGGGGCAGCACCGCTCCCCCGCCCGGGCGGGTCCGGTGACGGCGGCCCTTCCACCGGGGCCGGACCGGAACGCGGAGCGGCGGCGGTCCCGGCGGGCCGGGCCGTTCCAGACGAAGGGCCGGCACGGCGGATGCCGTACCGGCCCTTCAGGGTGCCACGAGATGATCAGCGGCCGTAGCGGCTGCCGCCACGCGGGGCGGAGCCGCGGCCGTCGGCGCGGAACTCGCCGCCGCGGAAACCGCCGCCCTGACGGTCACCGCGGAAGGGCTCGCGCTCGCCCGCGGGACGCTCGGAGCGGTAACCACCACCGGCCGAGGCCGGACGGTCGGCGCGGAACGGCTCGCGCCGCTCGCCGCGGTAGCCACCGCCGGTGGAACGCTCGGAGCGGAAGCCGCCGCCGGCCGGGCGCTCACCGCGGTCGGCGCGGTAGCCACCGCCCGCGGGACGCTCGGAGCGGTAACCACCGCCGGCCGGGCGCTCGGAACGGTACTGGCCGCCGCCACGGGAGTCGTCACCGAAGGAACGCTCGCGGGGCTGCTGGCCCTCACCGTGGGCGGGACGCTCGGAGCGGAAACGACGCGGGCCACGCCCGCCACCGTTGCCGCCGAAGCCGCCGCGCCCCTGGCGCTGCCTGCTGGCCGGAGCCGAGGGCTCCCAGACCGGGATCGGCTCGCCGCTGGGGGTACGCGCACCGGCGACCTCCTCCAGGCGCGGGTGGCCCGGGGTGACCCTGGCGCGGAACGGCTTGATGCCCGCGCGGCGGGTCATCGCGTCGGTGGAGCGGCGCTCGTTGGGGAGCACCAGCGTCATGACGGTGCCCTTCTCCCCGGCGCGGGCGGTGCGGCCGCCGCGGTGCAGGTAGCTCTTGTGGTCCTGGGGCGGGTCGACGTGCAGCACGAGGCTGATGTTGTCGACGTGGATGCCGCGGGCCGCGACGTCCGTGCAGACCAGGACGTTGATCGTGCCTTCCTTGAACTCGGCCAGGATGCGGGTGCGCTGGTTCTGGCGCTTGCCGCCGTGCAGGCCGCCGGCCTTGATGCCGACCTGGGCGAGCTGCTTGCACAGCCGGTCCACACCGTGCTGGGTGCGCACGAAGATGATGGTCCGGCCCTCACGGTTGGCGATCTCGGCGGTCACCGGGAACTTGTCGTCGCGGTGCACCTCCAGCAGGTGGTGCTCCATGGTGTCGACCGAGGAGGCGGCCGGGGCCATGGAGTGGGTCACCGGGTTGGTGAGGAAGCGGCGGACGAGCTTGTCCACGTCACCGTCGAGGGTCGCGGAGAAGAGCAGGCGCTGGCTGTCGGCCGGGGTCTGCTGCAGGATCGCGCTGACGACCGGGAAGAAGCCGAGGTCGCACATGTGGTCGGCCTCGTCGAGGATCGTCACCTGGACCTCGTCCAGCATGCACTCACCCTGCTGCATGAGGTCGGTCAGGCGGCCGGGGGTGGCCACGACGACCTCGACACCGCGGCGCAGCGCCTCGATCTGGCGGCCCATGGACATGCCGCCGACGACGGTCTTCATCCGCAGCGACAGGCCGCGGCCGAGGGGCTCCAGCGCGTCGGTCACCTGCATGGCGAGCTCGCGGGTCGGCACCAGCACGACGGCCAGCGGGTGGCCGGGACGCGCCTTGGCCCCGGCGATGCGGGTCATCATGGGCAGGCCGAAGGCGAGCGTCTTGCCCGAGCCGGTCTGGCCGCGGCCGAGGACGTCGTGGCCGGCGAGGATGTCAGGGATCGTGGCCCGCTGGATGGGGAAGGGACTGTCGATGCCCGCACGGGAGAGACCGGTCACCAGCGGCTTCGGCAGACCGAGAAGGGTGAACTCGGACGTGCCTGCGGGGGCCTGGGAGATTTCGGTGATTTCGGTAATTTCGGGCAGAACAGCGTCAAGCATGGTCACGAAGACTCGTGCCTTTCGATAGAAGAACGGGGCACGTCACTTCTGCGAAAGGACGAGCCTGGAACGCGCGGCCTGAGGCCGCGCTTGATCAACACCCACATGGGGGCGGTGGTGCGGTGCAAGTCGAGGCGCACCGCACGGGGCGGGTCTAGCTTACCCGCACGCAGTCAAACCACGATCAAGCATACCCGGCGTTCGCAGTGCCGAGTTCGGTCGGGGCGTCCGGCGTGAGCCGGTCGCTTGTCCGTCGATTGGAGCCAACACTCCCGGCCGGGCTTTTCTTCCCGGCCTCCGTGATCCTCTCACACAATTGGGTACGGCCCGAACCCGGGGGGGTGCGAGCCGTACCGGCGACCGCGTCTCAGACGTTGAAGCCGAGCATCCGGAGCTGCTCGCGGCCCTCATCGGTGATCTTGTCCGGGCCCCACGGCGGGAGCCAGACCCAGTTGATCTTCACGTCGGAGACCATGCCCTCCAGGGCCGAGTGCGCCTGGTCCTCGATGACGTCGGTCAGCGGGCAGGCCGCACTGGTCAGCGTCATGTCGATGGTGGCGACCGGCATGGCGTCCCCCTCGCCCCCCTCCGCGGGGTCGAGGTGGAGCCCGTAGATCAGGCCCAGGTCGACGACGTTGATGCCGAGTTCGGGGTCCACGACGTCCTTGAGGGCCTCCATGACCTCGTCATGGGTGGTGTCCCCGTCGTACGCCGTGGTCGGCGTCTCAACAGCCTTGCTCATTTCGTGCTCCTCACGACCGCGTCCTTGTAGGCCATCCAGGCCAGTAGCGCGCACTTCACCCGGGCGGGGAACTTCGCGACCCCGGCGAAGGCCACGGCATCGCCCAGCAGGTCCTCGTCCGCCTCGATCTTTCCTCTGCCCTGCATGAGCCGGGTGAACTCCTCCACGACGCCGAGCGAGTCGTCGACGGTCGAGCCGGTGGCCAGCTCGTGCAGCACCGAGGCCGCGGCCTGGCTGATGGAGCAGCCCTGCCCGTCGTAGGAGACGTCCTCGACCTTGCCGCCGTCGCCCAGTTTCACCCGCATGGTGATCTCGTCGCCGCACGTCGGGTTCACATGGTGGACCTCGGCGTCGTACGGGTCGCGAAGACCCCTCCCCTGCGGGTGTTTGTAGTGCTCCAGGATCAGCTCCTGGTACATGGACTCGGCGATCATAGGGTCGTGCTCACCTTCTCGTTCGCTGCGCCGTACGCTCGCGCGTCGCCGGACGCCGTGCCGTGGGCGTGTGGCGCCCGCCGTTCGCTCGCCCGCCGGCTCGACTGCTCGGGCATGACTAGGCGAACACCTTCCGCACGTGGTGGAGGCCGCGGACCAGAGCATCGATCTCGGCCGTTGTGTTGTACAGGTAGAAGGACGCCCTCGTGGTCGCGGGAATCCCGAATCGCAGATGGAGCGGACGGGCGCAGTGGTGCCCCACGCGCACCGCCACGCCGAAGTTGTCATCCAGGATCTGCCCGACGTCGTGCGGGTGAATCCCCTCCAGCGTGAACGAGACGGTGCCGCCGCGGTCGGCGAGGTCCAGCGGGCCGATCACCTTCAGGCCCGGGACCTCTCCCAGCGCACCGAGCGCGTAGGCGGTGAGCTCGTGCTCGTGCCGGACGACGGCGTCCATCCCGATCTCGGACAGGTAGTCGACCGCGGCGCCGAGGCCGACCGCCTCGACGATCGGCGGCGTACCCGCCTCGAACTTGTGCGGCGCGGGCGCGTAGGTCGAGCGGTCCATCCAGACCGCCTCGATCATCTCGCCGCCGCCCAGGAAGGGGGGCATGGCCGAAAGCAACTCACCGCGGGCCCACAGCACGCCGATCCCCGAGGGGCCGACGACCTTGTGGCCGGTGAAGGCCAGGAAGTCGACCCCCAGCGCGGCCACGTCCACCTGCTGGTGAGGCACCGACTGCGAGGCGTCGAGCATCATCAGCGCGCCGACCTCGCGGACCCTGGCGAGCACCGGGGCGACCGGGTTGACCGTGCCCAGCACGTTCGACTGGTGCACGATCGAGACGATCTTCGTGCGCTCGGTGACGAGCTCGTCGAGGTTCGACAGGTCCAGGCGACCGGAGTCGGTGACGGAGAACCAGCGCAGCGTCGCACCCGTGCGCTGCGCGAGCATCTGCCACGGCACGATGTTGGAGTGGTGCTCCATCTCGGAGATGACGATCTCGTCTCCGGGGCCGAGCCGGAAGCGCGGGTCCTCACCGATGGGGTTGCCGAAGGCGTACGCCACCAGGTTGAGCGCCTCGGAGGCGTTCTTGGTGAAGACGATCTCGTCGCGGTCGGGCGCGCCGACGAAGGCGGCGACCTTGTCCCTGGCGTTCTCGTACGCCTCGGTGGACTCGGCGCCCAGCGCGTGCATGGCGCGGCCGACGTTGGCGTAGTGCATCGCCAGGTGCTCGCGCATCGCCTCGACCACCTGGGTCGGCTTCTGCGCGGAGTTGCCCGAGTCGAGATAGATCAGCGGCCTGCCGCCGGGAAGCTCTCGGGAGAGGACCGGGAAGTCCTTCCTGATCCTCTCCACGTCAAGGCCGGTGTCCACCATCAGGCCGACGCCTTCGTGTAGGCCTCGTAACCCTCGTTCTCAAGCCGCTCGGCGAGTTCGGGGCCGCCCTGCTCCACGATCCGCCCCGCGGAGAAGACGTGGACGAAGTCCGGCTTCACATAACGCAGGATGCGGGTGTAGTGGGTGATGAGCAGCACACCGGTCTCGCCGTTCGAGCGGAAGCGGTTGATCCCCTCGGAGACCACGCGCAGCGCGTCGACGTCGAGGCCGGAGTCGGTCTCGTCGAGCACCGCGATCTTCGGCTTGAGCAGCTCCAGCTGGAGGATCTCGTGGCGCTTCTTCTCACCGCCGGAGAAGCCCTCGTTGACATTGCGCTGGGCGAAGGCCGCGTCGATGGACAGGGCGTCCATGCCGGACTTGAGGTCCTTGGCGAACTGGCGGAGCTTGGGAGCCTCGCCGCGGACGGAGGTGACCGCGGTGCGCAGGAAGTTGGAGACGCTGACACCGGGGACCTCGACCGGGTACTGCATGGCGAGGAACAGCCCGGCGCGGGCGCGCTCGTCGACGGTCAGCTCCAGCAGGTCGACCCCGTCGAGCAGGACCTGGCCACCGGTGACCGTGTACTTGGGGTGACCGGCGATCGCGTACGCGAGCGTGGACTTGCCCGAGCCGTTGGGGCCCATGATGGCGTGGGTCTCGCCGGCCCGCACGGTCAGGTTGACGCCGCGCAGGATCTCCTTGTCGGCGACGCTGACGTGCAGGTCGCGGATCTCCAGGGTGGAACCCGAGGGAACTCGGCTCGTGTCAGACACTTTTATGACTCCTTCGAGAGCGAGACGAGGACGTCATCGCCGTCGATCTTGACTCGGTAGACGGGGACGGGCTTGCTGGCGGGCGGACCGGTGGGCTTGCCCGACCGCAGGTCGAAGCACGAACCGTGCAGCCAGCACTCCAGGGTGCCGTCGTAGACCTCACCCTCGCTGAGTTTCACCTCCGCGTGGGAGCACACGTCGTGCAGCGCGTAGACCTCATCGCCCCGGCGGACCAGGGCGACGGGGGTCTCGCCCACCTCAATGCCGATCACGCCCTCGTCGGGGATGTCGGCGAGCTTGCAGACCTTCTCGAACGTCACTTCTCAAGCTCCGCCTCGACCCGGGCGAGCACCCGCTCGCGAAGCTCAGAGACCTCGATCTTCTCCACCAACTGCGCGAAGAAGCCCCTGATCACGAGGCGACGCGCGTCCTCGTAGGGGATCCCGCGGGCCTGCAGGTAGAAGAGGTGCTCGTCGTCGAGGCGGCCGGAGGTGCTGGCGTGGCCGGCACCGGTGACCTCTCCGGTGAGGATCTCCAGGTTGGGCACCGAGTCGGCGCGGGCGCCGTCGGTGAGCAGCAGGTTGCGGTTGAGCTCGTAGGTGTCGGTGCCCTCGGCCTCGACCCGGATGATGACGTCGCCGATCCAGACCGCGTGGGCGTCCTGGCCCTGCAGCGCTCCGCGGTAGTCGACGTTGCTCCGGCAGCCGGGCCGGGAGTGGTCGACGAGCAGGCGGTGCTCCAGGTGCTGGCCGGCGTCGACGAAGTAGAGGCCGTTCAGCTCGGCGTCACCGCCGGGCCCGGAGTAGGAGACCGAGGGGGAGAGCCGGACCAGGTCGCCTCCGAGGGTGACCACGAAGCTGCGGAAGGTCGCGTCCTTGGCGAGCAGGGCGTGGTGGTGGGAGACGTGCACGGCGTCGTCCGCCCAGTCCTGCAGGCTGATGACCTTGAGCGTGGCGCCCTCGCCCACGACGAACTCGACGTTGTCGGCGTAGAGCGCGCTGCCCTGATGGTCGAGGACGACCACGGCCTCGGCCATCGGCTCCAGCTTCACGACCGTGTGGCCGTAGGCGGCGCCCCGGCCGGACCCGGTGAGGGTGACCACCGTCGGGGTGGAGGCGACGGCCTCGCGCGCCACCGTGATCACGGTGGCCTTCTCGAAGGAGGCGTAGGCCTGGGCGCTGACCCGGTCGGCGGGCACATAGGCCCGGCCGAGCCGCGCGTCGTCACGGCCGACGGTCTCCACGGTGACCTCGGGGGCGGCGTCGACGTGCACGACCACGTTCGCGGAGGCCGCGACGCCCTCGTGCAGGCCCTTGAGCCGGGAGAGCGGGGTGAAGCGCCACTCCTCCTCCCGGCCGGTCGGGACCGCGAAGTCCGCCACGTCGTACGAGGCCTTCTCGTGGAGCGTCGACAGGGGTTTGGCGGTGTCGAGACCCATCAGCCGACGGCTCCTTCCATCTGCAGTTCGATCAGGCGGTTCAGCTCCAGGGCGTACTCCATCGGGAGCTCGCGGGCGATCGGCTCGACGAAGCCCCGGACGATCATCGCCATGGCCTCGTCCTCGCCCATGCCGCGGCTCATCAGGTAGAAGAGCTGGTCGTCGGAGACCTTGGAGACGGTGGCCTCGTGCCCCATGGAGACGTCGTCCTCGCGCACGTCCACGTAGGGGTAGGTGTCGGAGCGGCTGATCTGGTCGACGAGCAGCGCGTCGCACTTGACGGTGCTGGCACTGCCGTACGCGCCCTCCTCGATCTGGACCAGACCGCGGTAGGAGGTGCGGCCGCCGCCCCTGGCGACGGACTTGGAGATCACCGAGGAGCTGGTGTTCGGTGCGAGGTGCACCATCTTGGAACCGGCGTCCTGGTGCTGGCCCTCACCGGCGAAGGCGACGCTGAGGGTCTCGCCCTTGGCGTGCTCGCCCATGAGGTAGACGGCCGGGTACTTCATGGTGACCTTGGAACCGATGTTGCCGTCGATCCACTCCATGGTCGCGCCCTCGTACGCCACGGCGCGCTTGGTGACCAGGTTGTAGACGTTGTTCGACCAGTTCTGGATGGTCGTGTAGCGGCAGCGCGCACCCTTCTTCACGACGATCTCCACGACCGCGCTGTGCAGCGAGTCCGAGGAGTAGATCGGCGCGGTACAGCCCTCGACGTAGTGGACGTAGGAGTTCTCGTCCACGATGATCAGGGTCCGCTCGAACTGGCCCATGTTCTCGGTGTTGATCCGGAAGTAGGCCTGGAGCGGGATCTCCACGTTGACGTTCGGCGGCACGTAGATGAAGCTGCCGCCGCTCCAGGTCGCCGTGTTCAGCGCGGCGAACTTGTTGTCGCCGACGGGGATCACGGTCCCGAAGTACTCCTTGAAGATCTCCTCGTGCTCCTTGAGGGCGGTGTCGGTGTCGACGAAGATGACACCCTTCTCCTCAAGGTCCTCACGGATCTTGTGGTAGACCACCTCGGACTCGTACTGGGCGGCGACGCCGGCGACCAGGCGCTGCTTCTCCGCCTCGGGGATGCCGAGCTTGTCGTAGGTGCTCTTGATGTCGTCGGGCAGGTCCTCCCATGAGGCGGCCTGCTTCTCGGTCGAGCGCACGAAGTACTTGATGTTGTCGAAGTCGATCCCGCTGAGGTCGGAGCCCCAGTTCGGCATGGGCTTCTTACCGAACAGGCGCAGCCCCTTCAGGCGAAGGTCCAGCATCCACTCCGGCTCGTTCTTCAGCGCGGAGATATTGCGGACGACCTCTTCGGACAGGCCGCGCCGGGCCGTCGCTCCCGCGGCGTCCGAGTCGGCCCAGCCGAACTTGTAATTCCCGAGGCCTTCCAGCTCCGGGCGGTCGGTGACAGTCACCTTCCGGTCTCCTTGCTCGATATGTCGATCGTTTCGTGGGTTGCTGGTGATCGCACCGGCGTGGATGCCGGGGCGTTCGCCGCGCGCTCCCTCGCGCCCGGCCCGGAGTCCCGGTGGGGACTCACGTGCGTGGTGCACACGCCGTCGCCGTGGGCGATGGTCGCGAGCCGCTGCACGGGAGTGTCGAGGATGCGTGCGAACGCCTCCGTCTCGGCCTCGCACAGCTGCGGGAACTCCGCGGCCACGTGCGCCACCGGGCAGTGGTGCTGACACAGCTGTTCACCGCCGAGGCTGGCCTTGCTCGCCGAGGCGGCGTAGCCGTCGGCCGACAGCGCCTCGGCCAGGACGCGCACCCGCTGGTCGGCGGGGACCTCGCGCATCTCCGGCCGCAGGCGGGCGACCAGGCCGGCCACCTGTGATCGGGCGAACTCCTCGACGGCCTCCTCGCCCACGCGCTCTGCCAGGAAACGCAGCGCGCTCCCGGCGAGACCATCGTAGGCGTGCTCGAAGGCGCTCCGGCCGGCGTCCGTTATGGCGAACAGCTTGGCAGGCCGGCCACGCCCGCGCTGGCCCCGTGGCCTGGCGGTGCGCGCCTCGGCCATCCCCTCGGCCAGCAGTGCGTCCAGGTGCCTGCGGACCGCGGCGGGAGTGAGGCCCAGCCGCTCGCCGAGAGCGGCGGCGGTGACGGGCCCGTGCTCCAGGATGAGCCGGGCGACACGCGCTCGCGTGCTGCGCTCGGCGGACACGGCGGAGGGCCGCACGGTGGCGGCTCCCTCGGTGCCCTGCGTCCCGGTCACGTATTTCACAACATCAGTGTGCCGTAATTGCTTCCCAAGTTACAAACCAATGTTCAGCCGCCTCAAATGCGATTTGTCACGCAGGCAAGGCTTACCTAACCCGCGGAAACATTCCGCGCGCCTCCTCGCAGCCCGGTGAAGGCCAGGAGCGAGACGAGGGTGAAACCGGCCAGCACGACGGCCATCGGCAGCGCCGAGCCCTCGCCTCCCAGGCCCACCAGCGGTGCGGCGAGCGCGCCGAGCGCGAACTGCAGCACACCTGTCAGCGCGGCGGCACTCCCGGCGATCTGCGGGGGCTGGCCGGCCAGGGCGAGCGCGGCGCTGCCGGGCATGACGAAGCCCGCACCACACATGATCACGAACAGTGCGGCGACCAGCACCGGCAGGGGCAGGTGGAACAGCGCCGTGGCGAGCAGCGTCACGGCTCCGGCCACGCTCGTGAACAGTCCGATCAGGATCAGCCGGGCCGGGGCGATCCGGCGCCCCGCGAGGCGCCCGCCGATCTGCGCGGTGACGGTCAGCCCCAGGGCGTTCAGCCCGAACACCAGGGAGAAGGTCTGCGCCGAGGTCTCGTAGACCTCCTGAAGCACGAAGGGCGATCCGGAGATGTAGGCGAACATGCCCGCGAAGCCCAGCCCTCCGGCCAGGGCGGGGGCCATGAAGGACCGATCGCCGAACAGGTGCCGGAAGGTGACGAGGGTGTGCCGCAGCCCCCCGCCCTCACGCTGGTCCGCGGGGAGCGTCTCGCGCACCCCGGACAGCGCGGCGGCCAGCAGCAGCAGGCCGGTGACGCTCAGCGCGACGAAGACGCCCCGCCAGGAGGTGTGGTTGAGCAGCTGCGCGCCCGCGAGCGGGGCCAGGATCGGCGCGAGGCCGGTCACCAGCATGAGGGTGGCGAAGATGCGGGCGATGGCCGCCCCCTCGTACAGGTCCCGGACGACCGCGCGGACGATCACCAGCGCGGCGCCGCCCGCGATGCCCTGGAGCAGGCGCAACCCGACCAGCCCGTACACCGAGGGCGAGAAGGCGCACAGCAGCGAGGCGACGGCGTAGGCGAGGATGCCGAGCAGCAGCGGCCCCCGCCGGCCGCGCACGTCGCTGAGCGGGCCGGCGACGACCTGCCCGACGGAGACCCCGATGAGGCAGGCGGTGAGGGTGAGCTGCACCTGTGCCTGCCCGGTGCCCAGGTCGGCGGCGATGGCCGGGAAGGCCGGCAGATACATGTCGATCGACAGGGGGCCGATCGCGGAGAGCGCACCCAGGATGATCAGCAACAGTCTGCGCCGCGTGCCCGGCACCACGTCCGACTCGCCGACGACGGCGGTCATATCCGTACTCCCCTTTTGATCGCAGGCCACGATGGGCCCGCAGGGGCCGAAGCGTCCCAACCATCAACAGGTCATCCGAATTCCTGGATTTAGGAAATTTCCCAGAAAGAATCTCAAAGCACTGACCAGCAAAAGCCCTCTGGAAGCACCCGGCGCCGCAGGGCCGGAACTCCTGGCCGGTATGGAACGGCCCGGACGCGTGGTCCGGGAACATGACCGGCGGCCGCGGTCCCTAAACTCGTGGCCATGGAATCCCCAGCCGTCGAGATCGTCGACCTGGTCAAGAGATACGGCGGAACGACCGCTATCGACGGCCTGACCTTCAACGCCGCCCGAGGCGCGGTCACCGCCGTGCTGGGCCCCAACGGGGCCGGCAAGACCTCCACGCTGGAGATCTGCGAGGGATTCCGCCGGGCCGACGGCGGCAGGGTGAGGGTGCTCGGACTCGATCCGTCCAGGCCGGAGCTGCGGGCCAGGGTCGGGGTGATGCTCCAGGCGGGCGGCGTTCCCCCGGCGACCCGCTGTGGGCAGTGGCTGCGGCTGATGGCCCGCTTCCACGCCCACCCGCTCGATCCCGCGGCGCTGCTGGAACGGCTGGGGCTGACCGAGCACGCCCGCACCCCGTACCGGAGGCTCTCCGGCGGCCAGCAGCAGCGCGTGTCGCTGGCCGGAGCGGTCATCGGCCGTCCCGAGCTGGTCTTTCTCGACGAGCCGACCGCGGGCCTGGACCCGCAGGCCAGGCACGCCTGCTGGGAGCTGGTACGCGATCTGCGCGCGAGCGGGGTCTCGGTGGTGCTCACCACCCACCACATGGACGAGGCGGAGAAGCTCTCCGACCAGATCGTGATCATCGACCGCGGCCGGGTGGTCGCCGAGGGCACCCCCTCCTCCCTCACCGGTGCCGAGCGGCAACTGCGCTTCCGCGCCCGCCCCGGGCTCTGCCTGGACGAGTTGCTCGCCGCGCTGCCCGTCGGCAGCTCGGCCAAGGAGTCACCGGCGGGGCACTACATCATCGAGGGTCAGGTCGTGCCCGGCCTGCTGGCCACCGTGACGACCTGGTGCGCCGCCGAGGGCGTGAGCACCGACGACCTCAGCATCGAGCGGCGTACCCTGGAAGACGTCTTCCTGGAGCTGACCGGGCGCGAGCTCCGGTGACGCTCCCGGCACCCACCCCCTCAGCACGCATGGATCCGGGCGCGGCCCGAGCCAGACCACAGGAGAGCCGCTTGACCACCCTGGACCTCACCCCGGCCCCCGGAGCCGCGCCGCTGCGCCGGATGGTGGCGGCCCAGACGGGCGCGGAGATCCAGGCCATGCTCCGCAACGGCGAGCAGCTGCTGCTCACGATGATCATCCCGGTGCTGCTGCTCGTCGGCCTCTCGGTCGCCCCGATCATCGACGTG
The DNA here is from genome assembly GCF_040298085.1 of Streptosporangium sp. NPDC001681. Taxonomy (NCBI): domain Bacteria; kingdom Bacillati; phylum Actinomycetota; class Actinomycetes; order Streptosporangiales; family Streptosporangiaceae; genus Streptosporangium; species Streptosporangium sp. NPDC001681. Next base: position 39,928 of record NZ_JBEOZN010000016.1, read on the forward strand.
GGCGGCGGTTCCCGCATCGACTTCATGGCCCCCGGAGTGCTCGCGCTGGCCGTGATGTCCACCGCCTTCACCGGGCAGGCCATCGCGACGGGCTTCGAACGCCGCTACGGCGTGCTGAAGCGGCTGGGCGCGACCCCGCTGTCGCGGACCGGGCTGATGCTGGCCAAGACGCTCGCGGTGATCGCCGTGGAGGTCATCCAGGTCACGGTCATCTGCGGGGTGGCGCTCGCCCTGGGCTGGCGCCCGGCGGGCTCGCCGCTCGCGGTGCTGCTGCTGGTCGTGCTGGGCACCGCCGCGTTCAGCGGGCTCGGCCTGCTGATGGCCGGCACGCTGCGCGCCGAGGCCACGCTCGCCGCGGCGAACCTGGTCTACCTGGTCCTGCTCGCCTGCGGCGGGATCGCCTTCCCGCTGACCAGGTTCCCCGAGTCGGTACGGCCGGTGCTGGAGTCGCTGCCGATCTCCGCGCTGAGCGGAGGGCTCCGCGCGGTCCTGAGCGAGGGGGCGGGACCGCCTCTCACCGCGCTGGCGGTCCTCGCGGCGTGGGCCGCGGTGTCGCTCTTCCTGACCTCGCGAACCTTCCGCTGGGAATGAGGTGACCCCCTCCGGTTCATGGGGCCCGTCCCATGATGGCCGGCCTCTTTCCTGAGCCCGTCTCGCATCGCGGACGCCGCTGAAAACGGAAGCCCCCGGCAAGTAAGGTGCCATTAACCATTTTGCGCCTGGCACAAGGAGTGTCGTGACCGCCGAAGCCCTGCCCGGGCCCGCCGAGCCCCGCAGACCGGGAGCGCTGCTGAGGGCCGCCTCCGACGCCATCCCGCCCTCCGGGCTGGTGCTGCTGGCCATCCTGTCGGTGCAGGTGGGCGCGGGTTTCGCCAAGGACCTGTTCGCCCAGCTGCCACCGAGCGCGGTGGTGTTCCTGCGGATCGCGACGGGTGCGCTGATCATGGGGATGATCGCCAGGCCCCGGCTGAAGGGACTGACCCGGGCGGACCTCGCGGCGGGCGCGGCCTTCGGCCTGACGCTTGGCGTGATGAACCTGTCGTTCTACGAGGCGCTGGCCCGGCTGCCCATGGGCATCGCGGTGGCGATCGAGTTCCTCGGGCCGCTCGGTGTCGCGGTGGCGGCCTCGCGCCGCCGCCTCGACCTGCTCTGGGTCGTGCTCGCCGCCTCCGGCGTGGTGCTACTGGCCCCGTGGGGCACCTCGGCCTCCAGGATCAGCTGGGCCGGAATCGCCTTCGCCCTGGTCGCGGGGGCCTGCTGGGCCGGCTACATCCTGCTGGCGGCCTCGGTCGGCCGGCGCTTCCCCGGGGCCACCGGCCTCTCCCTGGCGATGATCATCTCCTGCGTGCTGACCGCCCCCTTCGGGATCATCTCGGGCGGCGCCGACCTGCTCCGGCCCGAACTGCTGCTGATCGGTGTCGGGGTGGGCCTGCTGTCGTCGGTCATCCCCTACTCGATAGAGCTGGAGGCGCTGCGCAGGATGCCCAAGCGGGTCTTCGGCATCCTGATGAGCCTGGAGCCTGCGGCGGCCGCGCTGGTCGGCCTGCTGGTACTGGGCGAGGTGCTCCAGGTACGCGAGTGGGCCGCCATCGGCTGCGTGGTCATCGCCAGTGTCGGCGCCACCCGCGGCTCGCGCTGACCCGCGCCGCTACTCGGGGCGGCTGGCCCAGATGCCGCGTACGTGCCGGATGTGCTCGCGCATCAGCCGCTCGGTACCGCTCACGTCTCCCGCCGAGAGCAGGTCGAGCAGTGTGAGGTGCTCGCGGGCGGAGTCGACCAGGCCACCCCGTTGGTGCAGGGCGGACAGGCCGTACAGACGGGCCCGGTTGCGCAGGTCGCGGACCACCTCCACGAGGTGGGAGTTGCCCGCCAGGGCGAGCAGGTCCAGGTGGAAGCGGATGTCGGCGTCGACGTAACCGAGCAGGTCGCCGCGCTCGGCCGCGTCGACGATCGCCTGGGCCTGCGGGCGGAGCGCCTCGAAGTTCGGCGCGCCCCCGGTGCCGGCCGGTCTGCCGGCCAGTTGCGACACCGTGGGCACCTCGATCAGCCTGCGGAGCTCGGTCAGCTCGTCCAGGTCGCGCTCGGACAGCTCGGTGACCCGGAAGCCCTTGTTGCGCACCGCCTCGACCAGGCCCTCCTTCGCCAGGTCGAGCATCGCCTCGCGCACCGGGGTCGCCGAGACGCCGAACTGGGCGGCGAGGGCCGGGGCGGAGTAGACCATGCCGGGTCTCATCTCACCGGTGATCAGTGCCGCCCTGAGCGCGTGCGCCACCTGCTCCCGCAGGCTCTGCCGCTCACTCACAGCCGGCAGGTCGGGCCGGCCGTCCGCGCTAGGAGCCATACCCAACCCTCTCGTGTCGCTCGTGTCCACACCTGGTGGGCCGAGCCCGCCACCTTCACATCCTCCCAGGCCATGCGCGTGCTCCCGAACACCCGGTGCCCTCATCCGGAAGGCACGGCACCGGCTCCCTAGCCCCCGCCGAGGTAGGCCTCGGCCACCCTGGGGTCCCGGCGGAGCTCGGCGGCGGGTCCGTCGAGGACGCACTCGCCGTTCTCGATCACGTAACCACGGTGCGCGATCCCGAGGGCGGCGACGGCGTTCTGCTCGACGAGCAGCACCGAGGTGCCCTCGGCGTTGATGCCCGCGATGAGTTTCATGACCGAGGCGACGACCAGCGGTGCCAGGCCCATGGACGGCTCGTCCAGCAGCAGCAGCCGGGGTCCGGTGACCAGTGCCCTGCCGATGGCGAGCATCTGCTGCTCACCGCCCGACAGCGTGCCCCCCTGCTGGGCGCGCCGCTCGGCCAGGCGGGGCAGCAGCTCGTACACGTGCTCGATCCGCCTGCGGATCTCCGCCTGGTCGCGGACCAGATAGCCGCCCAGTTGGAGATTCTCGTGGACGCTGAGCGTGCTGAAGATCCTGCGGCCCTCGGGGACGTGCACCAGGCCGCGGGCGGTGATCCTGTGCGGTTTCCGGCCGGTGATCTCGTGGCCGTCGAAGAGCACCCTGCCGCCGCTGGGGCGCAGCAGCCCCGAGACCGCGGCCAGCGTGGTGGTCTTGCCCGCGCCGTTGTTGCCCAGCAGGGCGACGATCTCGCCCTCGGCGACGCCGAGGGACAGGCCGCGCAGGGCGTGCACGCCGCCGTAGTGGACGTCCAGCCCGTCGATGTCAAGCATGTGCGTCGCTCCCGGCCGAGTCCTCTTTCCCCGAACCGCCCTTCCCCGCGCTGTCCTTCCCCCGGGCGTCCTGCCCCGCGATCTCCTCCTCCAGCACGGTCTCCCCCAAGGCGGTCTCCCCCAGCACGGTCTCCTCCAAGACGGCGGGATCGCCGCCGAGGTATGCCTCGATGACCGCCGGGTCGCGCCGGACGTCCTCGGGGCGGCCGTCGGCGATCTCCCTGCCGAAGTTGAGCACGACCACGCGCTCGGAGACCTCCATGACCAGCCCCATGTCGTGTTCGATGAGCACGATGGCCACGCCGAGCGCCTGGATGCGCCGGATCAGGTCGAGCATCTCGGCCTTCTCGCCGTGGTTGAGCCCGGCCGCGGGCTCGTCGAGCAGCAGCAGGTCGGGCCGGCGGGCCAGGGCTCGGGCGATCTCGGTGCGGCGCTGCTCGCCGTAGGGCAGGGCTCTGGCCTGCCCGTACCGGTCGCCGCGCAGGCCGACGAAGTCCAGCCAGTGGTGTGCCTGCTCGGTGCACTCGCGTTCGGAGCGCCGGTAGCGCGGGGTGTGCAGCAGGGCGTCCAGGACGCTCTGGCGCAACCACAGGTGCGACCCGGCGCGCACGTTGTCCAGGACCGACAACTCGCCGAACAGGCGCAGGTTCTGGAAGGTCCGCGCGACGCCCAGGCCCGCGATGGCCGAGGGCCGCAGTCCGGGCAGGTCCCTTCCGCGCAGGGTGATCCGGCCCGAGGTGGGCCGGTAGAAGCCGGTGACGCAGTTGAAGGCCGACGTCTTGCCCGCCCCGTTGGGCCCGATCACCGAGACGATCTCCGCCTCGCCCACCGAGAACGACAGGCCGTCGATGGCCACCAGCCCGCCGAAGGACAGGCGCAGGTCGGCCACACTCAGCAGGCTCAAGGGACCTCCTTGGAACGGGCCGGCCAGAGCCCCTGCGGGCGCAGCAGCATGAAGGCGATGAGCAGGACGCCGAAAAGGAAGAACCGGTAGTCGGCGAGGTCACGCAGGATCTCCGGCAGGATGCTGATCACGACGGCCCCGACGACGACGCCGGGCATCGAGCCCATGCCGCCGAGGACCACGGCCATCAGCACCAGCGCCGACGACAGGAAGGTGAAGCTGCCCGGCGAGATGGCCGACAGGTGCGCGGCGAACAGCACCCCGGCCAGGCCGCCCCAGACCGCCCCCGCCACGTAGGCGGCGAGCTTGACCCGGTAGGTGTGCACGCCCATCGCCTCGGCCGCGTCCTCGTCCTCCCGGACGAAGCGCCAGGCCCGGCCCAGGCGGGAGCGGCCCAGCCTGGCCGCGCCGAGGACGGCCAGCGAGACGACGACCACGGTGAGGTAGTAGAAGGCCACCGGGCCTTCGACCAGGTGCGGGATGCCGTAGATGCCCGAGGGGCCGCCGGTGACGTCCAGGTTGTTGGCGGTGATCCGGATGATCTCACCGAAGCCGAGCGTCACGATGGCGAGGTAGTCACTGCGCAGCCGCAGCGTCGGCGCGCCGATGACGATCCCGGCGACGACCGTGACCACGATCACGGCGGGCACCGTGGCGAGCAGCGGCAACTCCAGGCGGGTGGCCAGCACCCCGCTGGTGTAGGCGCCGACCGCGAAGAAGGCGACGTAGCCCAGGTCGAGCAGGCCGCAGTAGCCGACCACGATGTTCAGCCCGGCGGCGAGCATCACCGCGATGGCCGCGCTGGTCATGACCGACAGCGCGTACGGCGTGGCGTCGACGAAGGGGGCCAGCAGCGCGACCAGCAGCCCCGCGAGCCCGGCCCGGCGGTTCTGCAGCAGCTTCGAGGCCCTGCTGGGCGGTGAGTCCGTGCCGAGACGGCGGACCTTGGTCGCGCTCACACCCGCTCCGTCACACGCTCGCCGAGCAGGCCGGTGGGCCGCACCGTCAAAAACAGGATCAGCACCCCGAAGGCGAACACGTCCCGCCACTCGCCGCCCAGCCAGAACGTGCCGAACGACTCCAGCAGCCCGAGGAGCAGGCCGCCGAGCATGGTGCCGGGGATGTTGCCGATGCCGCCGATGACCGCCGCCGTGAAGGCCTTGAGGCCGATCAGGAAGCCCATCATGAAGTCGATCTTCCCGTAGTAGGCCCCCGCCATCACGCCCGCGGCCCCCGCCAGGGCCGAGCCGACGAAGAAGGCGCGGGAGATCACCGCGTTGACGTCGATGCCCATCAGCGCGCTGGTACGCGGATCCAGCGCGATGGCCCGCATCGCCCTGCCCTCGCGGGTCCGGGTGACCAGCAGGTTGAGCCCGGCCATCAGCAGCACCGCCACGCCGATCAGGACGAGTTGCTGCGGGGTGATCCTGGCGCCGAGGACCTCCAGCGAGGTACCGCCCAGCCGCACCGGGTAGACCCGGGGGTCGGCCCCGGCCACCGCGCGCATCCCGTACTCCAGGGCGAAGGAGGCGCCGACGGCGGTGATCAGCAGGGACAGCCGCGGGGCGCGGCGTAGCGGCCGGTAGGCGATCCGCTCCAGCGCCACCCCGGCCAGGCCGGTGACGACCATGGTCGCCAGGAGCACCGCGAGCAGCAGCGGCAGGGCCATGGCGGAGGACACGCCGCCGACCGCGCCGAGGATGGCGAAGCCGGCGAACGCGCCGAGCATGTACAGGTCGCCGTGGGCGAAGTTGAGCAGCTTGATGATCCCGTAGACCATGCTGTAACCCAGGGCCACCAGGGCGTAGAACGAGCCGACGAACAGCCCGTTCCAGATGAGTTGCGTCACTTCAGGGAGTCCTGCAGGGCGAATTTGTCGCTCTTGACGACGAGGATCTGGAAGCCTCCGTTGGCCAGGGTGTGTTCGGGGGTGAACTTCAGCGGCCCGGAGAACATCGGGAAGCCGTCGATCGCCTCAAGCGCCGCGATGACCTTGGTTCCGTCGGTGCCGCCCGCCTTGGTGACCGCCTCCGCGGCCAGTCGCACCGCGTCGTAGGCCTGGTTGGAGTACGGGCCCGGCTCGGCGCCGTACTTCTTCTTGTAGGCGTCGATCCAGCCCTCGGCGCCCTCCAGGGTGTCGGGGGTCTGGGTCATCGTGGCGTAGAGGCCCTCGGCGGCCTCGGCTCCGGCGATCTCGACCAGCTTGGGAGAGACCGAGCCGTCGCCGACCATGATGGACCCCTTGTACCCGGCCTGCCGGAGCTGGCGCGCGATCAGGCCGCCCTCCTGGAAGTAACCGGTCCAGTAGACGAAGTCGGGCTTCTTGGCCAGCACGTTGGTGATGTTGGCGCTGTAGTCGCTCTCCTTCGGGGTGACCGCCTCGGTGATCGCGGCCTCGGCCCCGCCGGGGGCCTCCAGCAGGGCTTGGGTGCGCAGCGCGATGTCCTTGGAGTAACTGGTGTTGTCGTGCATCAGCGCGACGCTCTTGGACCCCTGCTTGGTGATCCACTTCTCCGCGGCCGCGGCCTGCTGGGAGCCGGTGCCGTTGATCAGGAAGACGTGCTTGAGCTTCTGGTCGACCAGCTCCTGGGAGTTGGCAGCTGGAATGATCATGGGAATGCCGGCCTTGCCGAAGATCGGCAGGGTGGGGAGCGTCGCTCCGGAGCAGTAGCCGCCCACCGAGACGTCGATTCCCTCGGTGACCAGCTTGTTGGCGCCGGCGGCGGCCGACTGGGCGTCACAGCCGTCGTCGGCGGTCTTCAGTTCCAGCTTGCGGCCGAGCACGCCGCCCTTGGCGTTGATCTCGTCGATCGCGAGCTGCGCCGCGTTGCTCATGTAGGGGCCGATGGCGGCCTCGCTGCCCGACTGCGGGATCAGCATGCCGAGGACGATCGGCTCGTCCTTTCCGGCCGCGGTCTGCCCGGCGCCGTCACCACCACCGAGCAGTCCCTGGCCACACCCGGTGACCAGGAGGCCGAGAACGGCCAGCGACGTGAAGGATTTCAGGGGGATGGCACGCATGTGCTGCTCCTCACATCTGGCGATGTGTGACATTGCACGTGCATTTCAAAGGACGCGTCAAGGCCCAAAACAAGATCGTTAGCGTTAGGACACCGCTTCTTCCGCAAGCTGCGACCCACCGGGACACAGATCGCCACCGGAGCCGGGAACGGTGACGTCTCCGCTGGTCAGACCGGGTGCGACCGACCGCGGACCGGCCGGGGGCCGACCGGCCGGGGAGCGGCGGGTCAGGCCCGGTCAATCCAGATGTCAGCAGGTCGGCGGGGTAGCGGGTCAGAGGAGGAAACCCTCGGGGAACGGGTCGCGCGGGTCGAGGAAGTACTGGGCGGTGCCGGTGACCCACGCCCGCCCGGTGATGGCGGGGACCACCGCGGGCAGGCCCGCCACCTCCGTCTCCCCGACGAGCCGCCCGACGAACCGGGTGCCGATGAACGACTCGTTCACGAAATCGGTGTCCATCGGGAGCTCGCCCCTGGCGTGCAGCTGGGCCATCCTGGCGCTGGTGCCGGTGCCGCAGGGCGAGCGGTCGAACCAGCCGGGATGGATCGCCATCGCGTGCCGCGAGTGCCTGGCGTCGGAGCCCGGTGCCGTGAACTGCACGTGATGGCAGCCCCTGATACCGGGGGCCAGCGGGTGCACCGGCTCGTCCTGCTCGTTGATCGCCCCCATGACGGCCAGCCCCGCGTCGAGGATCCGCCGGCCGTGCGAGCGCTCGAACGGCAGGCCCACGGACTCGATCGGCAGGATCGCGTAGTAGTTGCCGCCGTAGGCGAGGTCGTAGGCGACCTCACCGATGCCGGGCACCTTGACGACGCGGTCCAGCCCCGCGCTGAAGGAGGGCACGTTGGTGATGGTCACCTCGGTGGCGGCCCCGTCCTCGACCCTGACCTCGGCGACGACCAGCCCGGCCGGGGTGTCCAGCCTGATGGTGGTGACCGGCTCGGCGACCTCCACCATCCCGGTCTCGACGAGGACCGTGGCGACGCCGATGGTGCCGTGCCCGCACATGGGCAGGCAGCCCGACACCTCGATGTAGAGCACGCCGTAGTCGGCGTCGGGCCGGGTGGGCGGCTGCAGGATGGCCCCGCTCATCGCCGAGTGGCCGCGGGGCTCGTACATGAGCAGGGTCCGCAGGTGGTCCATCTCGGCCAGGAAGTGCTCGCGCCGCTCGGCCATGGTCACACCGGGGATGACCCCCACTCCCCCGGTGATCACCCGGGTGGGCATGCCCTCGGTGTGGGAGTCCACCGCGTGGAAGACCCTCTTCGTCCTCATCGACTCTCCTCGCGAGAAAGGGAAAACGGGACCGGCCTACCGCAGGCCCTCGGCCAGGGCCTTCTCGGTGGCCGCGCGGACCGCGGCCTCCTGCTCGCCGGGGAGCCCGAGCCTGGGCGGGCGGCACGGGCCGCCGTGGCGTCCGGCCAGGTCCATGGAGAGCTTGATGGCCTGCACGAACACCGGTTTGGAGTCCCAGCGGAGCAGCGGGTGCAGCGCTCGGTAGAGCGGCAGCGCGGTGGCCGTGTCCCCGGCGGCGGCCGCCCGGTAGAGGGCGACCGTCGAGGCGGGCAGCGCGTTGGGGAAGCCGGCCACCCAGCCGACCGCTCCGGCGGTGACCAGTTCGAGCAGCACGTCGTCGGCTCCGGCCAGCACGTCCAGCCCCGGGGCCAGCTCGGCGATCTCGTAGATCCGGCGGACGTCGCCGCTGAACTCCTTGACGCCCGCGATCAGGCCCTCGGAGTGCAGGGCGGCCAGCAGGCGTGGGCTGAGGTCCACCCGGGTGTCGAAGGGGTTGTTGTAGGCCACCACCGGCAGACCGGCCCTGGCCACCTCGCGGTAGTGCTCCAGCACCGTCCTGTCGTCGGCGCGGTAGGCGTTCGGCGGGAGCAGCATCACCGCGCGGCACCCGGCCTCACCGGCCTGCTCGGCCCAGCGGCGGGCCTCCAGGGCGCCGTAGGCCGCGACACCCGGCATGACGCGGTCGCCGCCGACGGCCGCGACCGCGGTCTCCACCACCGAGGCCCGTTCCTGGGAGGTCAGCGTCTGGTACTCACCCAGCGACCCGTTCGGCACGACGCCGTCACAGCCGGAGGCGACCAGCCACCGGCAGTGTTCGGCGTAGCCGTCCAGATCGACCGAGAGGTCCACGCGCAGGGGCAGCGCGGTGGCCACCGTCACGCCGTGCCAGGGTTTCACGCGGGTCGCCATGCTTCATCCTTCCGAGGGGGGTTCAAGCCGGTACGAAGTCAGGGGGCTCCGGCCCGTCCGGGTCGGGGAGGTTTCCCCGCCGGTCCGGGGAGGCCGGGGTCCGCGCGGCGAGGTCGCCGAGCCTGACGGGCTGGGCGATCGGGCGCCGGGGCGGCGCGAGATCCTCGCCGACGAGGCAGGCGACCGCGTAGCCGCACATCCGGCCCTGGCACCACCCCATCCCCGGGCGCGCCAGCAGCTTGACCGAGCGCGCGTCGACGGCGCCCATGGCCTGGGCCTCGCGTACCGCCGACAGGGGCACCTCCTCGCAGCGGCACACCAGCGTGTCGTCGCGGAGCCAGTCCTGCCAGCCCGGCCGTAGCGGGTAGGCGCCCTGCAGGGCTCGCGCGAAGGCGGCGAGCCGGTCCCTGCGCCGGGACAGGGCGGGGTCGGGCGGCGTGGGGCGGCCCAGGTCGGCGGCCGCGGCCCGGCCCGCGATCCGGCCCTCCACCTCGGCGAGCGCGGCCCCGCCGACACCGGTGGCCTCCCCCGCCGCGTAGACGCCGGGCACGCTGGTGCGCATTCCCGCGTCCACCGCGACGACCGGACCGCCGTCGGGGTCGCGGCGGGTGGCGCAGTCCAGCTGGAGGGGCAGGTCGAGCTGGGGGACGAAACCGTAGCCGCAGGCGAGGGTGTCGCAGGCGACGGTTCTCGTCGAGAGCGGCCGCCAGGCGGGGTCCAGGCTCGCCACGGTGACGTGGGTCAGCGCGGTCTCACCGTGCGCGGCGATCACCGCCTCACGACCGCGGTAGGGAACCCGGTGGCGGGCCAGGCGCGCCACGTACCCGAGGGCCTCCGCCGCCCGGCCGGCGGCGAGCAGCGGATGCCTGGCGAGCCCGAACCTGCGGTTGGCCTCGTGCACGCCGAGCACCCGGGCCCCCGCGTCCGCCAGGCCCGCGGCGACCGGGAGCAGGAAGGGGCCGGTCCCCGCGACCACGACCCTGCGGCCCGCGAGGACCAGGTCACCCTTGAGCAGTGCCTGCGCACCGCCCGCGGTGAGCACGCCCGGCAGGTCCCAGCCGGGGAACGGCAGCGGCCTGTCGTGGGCGCCGGTGGCGACCAGCAGCCCGCGCGCGGTCACCGTACGGGGCCGTTCCTCGCGGTCTCCCTCCAGGCAGCGCACGGTGATCGCCCCGCCCGCGCGCCCGACGGCCCAGACCCGCGTGCTCAGCAGTACCTCGGCGCGCTCACGGAGCGTCTCCCACTGGCGGGTGAACCTGTCCAGGCCGTGGTGGAGCGCGCCGGGCCTGGCGGCGTGGAACCCCTCGGCGGGGCGCCGGAAGTACTGGCCGCCCGGTCGTCCGGCCCCGTCGACCAGCACGACGTCCAGCCCGGCCAGGGCGGCGGTGAGCGCGCCCGCGACCCCGGCGGGACCCGCGCCGACGACGGCCAGGTCGTGGATCTGTGTCATCGGCCGCTCACCGCTCCCCTCCGGCGCCGGGAACGTCCCGCACCGGAGCGTCTCCGGTGGTGACCAGGTCTCCTGGGCGGGCCTCGGTCAGGCAGGCACGCAGGGAGGGGACCCCGTTCACCGTGACCAGGCAGTCGAAGCAGACCCCGATGCCGCAGAAGAGCCCGCGCGGGCGCCCGCCGAACCTGGTGGTGCGCCACGAGCGGATGCCCGCGCCGTGCATGGCGGCGCCGACACTCTGGCCTGGGATCACCGCGACGGGGGCGCCGTCCACGCTGATCTCGAACTCCGGCTCCGGCCGCGCCCGCACCAGGCGGTACGGCCCCCTCATCGGACACCCTGGGTCATGACGCCTCCAGCGGGAAACGGTCCGGGCGAAAGGGGGCGAGGTCCACCTCGGGGCGGAGTCCTGCCAGGAGCCGGGCGATCAGGTGGCCGGTGGCCGGTGCCAGGCCGATACCCGCGCCTTCGTGGCCACAGGCGTGGTAGAGCCCGGGGACCCGGGGATCCTCGCCGATCACCGGCAGGTGGTCGGGGCAGTAGGGACGGAAACCGCAGTAGGCCCGGATCACCCGGTAGGCCGCCAGGACGGGGAACAGTTCGACGGCCTGGCGGGCGAGGCGTTCGAGCACCGGAACGGAGACCGTGCGGTCGAAGCCGACCCGCTCGCGGCTGGCGCCGATGAGCACCGGCCCCGACGGGGTGCTCTCCACGACGGCGGACGTCTCCAGCCCCTCCGAGTCGCTGGCCACCGCGGTGACGTAGTCGGCGGTGTAGACCTTGTGCCTGATGAGCGGCCCGGCGAGTGGCTCGGTGACCAGGATGAAACCGCGCCTGGGCAGGATGGGGACGCGCACCCCGGCCAGCGCGGCGATCTCGCCGCCCCAGGTGCCCGCGGCGTTGACGACGGCTCCGGCGAGGATGTCGCCGCAGGAGGTGGTGACGCCGGTCACCCGGTCGCCGTCGCTAAGGAAGCCGGTCACCGTGACACCGGTGCGCAGCATCAGGGCGCCGTGCCCGAACCGTTCCGCGCCCCGCCGGATGAGCCTGGCCGCCGCCAGCATCGGCTGCACCTGGGCGTCGTGCGGGTAGAACACGCCACCGGCGAGCCCTTTCGCCAGGTGGGGCTCGTAGTCGCCGAGCTCTCCGGCGGCGACGGCGACGCACTCGACGCCCTGCCTGCCCGCCAGGCCGGTGAGTGCCTCAAGCACCTCGTCCGTCTCGGCGACCACCAGGCCGCCCTTGGCCTCGAACTCGAACCCACCGTCGAACCCGCTGTCGGGCCCGTCGGCGGCCAGGTCACGCCAGAGCCGGTTGGAGAGCAGCGCCAGGTCGAGTTCGGGGCCCGGCTCCTTGTCGGAGACCAGCACGTTGCCCTCGCCCGCGCCCGTCGTGCCGCCCGCCACCGCCCCCCGGTCGACGACCACCACGTCCAGCCCCGCACGGGCGGCGTAGTAGGCGCAGGCGGCGCCGACGACCCCGGCTCCGACGACCACGACGTCCGGCATGACTCACCTCGCTCCCGGGCTCGCCAGTAATATGTCACATACCTTTCCATGGATCAATGCACCGGACCGGACGTCACGGGCGTGCCACCGGCTCAGCCCACCCCTACCCGTGGACCCGTGAGGCACGCCGTCCGAGGTGAGCGGCCCCTGCCCGAGATGCCGGCAGGCGTGAAACGACCGGGGCGAAAGCCTCCGTACCGGCCCCGGCGCCAGGGGGCCACGGCGGGACCGCCCTCCTCGCCGCCTAGCATGTGAGCCGTGAAGCACCTCCTTGACCAGACCCGTCTGCGGACCGCGAAACTGACCTGGATCGTGGGGCCGCCGACCTTCCGCACCCTGCGCCGCTGGGCGCTGGCGTCGGTGGCGGCCAACGTCGGGATCACGGTGACGGGTGCCGCGGTGCGGGTCACCGGCTCCGGCCTGGGCTGCCCCACCTGGCCCAGGTGCACGCCGGACAGCTTCATCCCGGTGGCCCACGACGACATCTCACCGATCAACATGGCGATCGAGTTCGGCAACCGGCTGCTGACCTTCCTGGTGCTGGCCATCGGCCTGGCCTGCCTGCTCGCCGCCCTGCGGCTGCTGCCCCGCCGCCCCGATCTGGTCAGGCTGGCCTGGCTGCAGCCGATCGGCGTGGCCGTGCAGGGACTCTGGGGCGGCCTGGTCGTGCGCACCGCGCTCAACCCGGTCACCGTGGGCGTGCACTTCCTGGTCTCCGTCGGCATGATCGCCGCGGCGTACGCGCTGTATGTCCGGGCCGGCGAGGGCGCGGGCCCGCCGCGACGCCTGGTCAACCAGCACGTCCGCACGCTCGGTTTCGTGCTCACCGCCGCGGTGTTCATCCTGCTCGTCGTGGGCGTGGTGGTGACCGGCACCGGGCCGCACTCCGGGGACGTGATGGCCTCCCGGTTCGACTTCGACATCGAGACCGTGGCGAGGATCCACGCCGACGTCGCCTATGTGGTGGTCGGCCTCACCTTCGCGCTGGCGTTCGCGCTGCACATCACCGACGCGCCCGGGAACGCCCGGCGGGCCGCCTGGACGCTGCTCGGCGTGGAGGTGGCGCAGGGCGGAATCGGATACGTCCAGTACTTCCTGGGCGTGCCCGCGGCCCTGGTCAACCTCCACGTGCTCGGCTCGACCCTGGTCTGGGTCTGCGCGCTGCGGGTGGTGTTCACGATGCGCTCGCGCGGCCCGGCGGGCGCGACGGCCGCCGAGGGCGCGGACCAACTCGACCGGGTCCCGGCCTGACCGTCGGCTCCGCTCCCGCCGGGAAAGGCCCGCGACGGCCGCGTGGAAACCGGTCCGGAGGATCCTGACCCCCCGGACACGTTCGACTCGGCCGTCACCTGACCGCGACAATGGCCCGATGCCGCTGTCGCGAAGGTTCCTCCGGCTCTCCTACCAGGGCGCGGTGCTGCTGAGCGTCCTGGCCGTCGCACCGCTGACCTGGGTCTGGCTGGCCAGCTCCGGCCACCGGGTGATCGCGGACTCCTCACCCGGCTGGATCGCCGGGGTTCCCGAGGCGCCGGTGGCGCTGGTGCTGGGGGCGGCCGCCTTCGGGGGCACCCCTTCCCCGATGCTGGCCAGACGGCTGGACATCTCCGCCGAGCTGTACCGGGCCGGCAAGGTCAGGGCGATCCTGCTGTCGGGCGACAACGGGCGGATCGAGTACGACGAGCCGACCGTGATGCGCGACTACCTGCTCGCCCGTGGCATACCGGCCAGGGCGCTCGTCCTCGACTACGCCGGTTTCGACACCTGGGACTCGTGCGTGCGTGCCCGCGCCGTGTTCGGCGCCACCCGCCTCACCGTGGTCACCCAGCTCTTCCACCTGCCCAGAGCCGTCACCCTGTGCCGCAGGGCGGGCCTGGAGACCTTCGGCGTGGGCGACGACTCCTCCCAGCGGTGGGCCTCCACCTACGCCTACGCGGCCCGCGAGTTCGCCGCCTCCGCGAAGGGCCTCCTCGACGCCGTGGTCCTCGACTCCGCTCCCGTCTTCCCCGGGCCGCGCGAGACCTCCCTGGAGGCCGCGCTTCAGTCGGGGTGAACGCCGCGCCCGGGGGGCGGACGCCACTGAGCGGCGTCGGGGTGCCCCGAGGTCCCGGGGGCACCGCCCCACGGATACGGCGAGCCGCCCGGCGGCCGGGCGCCGGGCCCGTACCCCGGCGGGACGTTGCCGCCGCCGGGGGGCTGCGGTGGCGGTGGTGGCGGCTGCGGGGGGAACTGGGCGCGGGAGGCGGCCATGCACTCCAGCAGTGCCCGCTGCTCCTCGTTGAACGTACGCTCGTCGATCACGTGCCCCCTGGCCCGCTCGTGGAGCAGGCCCAGCTCGGTGGCCGCGAGCTGGTAGTCGCTCATCGCCCGCAGACCCGCCCTGCCGCCGTTGTTCCTGGCCCATTGCCTGGCGTGGCGGCGCCCCGGCAGGGAGGAGAGCATCGCGATGTCGTACGAGGAGACCAGCCCCGTCGCCCAGTAGGCGGGCAGGTAGGTCTGGATGAGCCCGATGATCCGCTTGCGGTCGCGGAAGATGATCCAGATCAGCACGAACAGCACGATCATCAGCAGCAGGTAGGCGATGGCCAGGCCGGCGAAGCCGACGTAGGAGGCGAAGCCGTTCCAGATGCCGTGCAGCAGCATCGCGCCGATCCACCCGGCGGCGATGACGAAGATCCGGCCAGACCCCCGGCGCTGCGCCGCGTAGGCCACCGCGACACCGATCATGGAGGTGAACAGCGGGTGGGCGAACGGTGAGAGGACTCCGCGCAGCACGACGGTCACCGCCAGGCCCTGCGCGCCCATGTCGTCGAGCGCGGCCACGTAGTAGCTGACGTTCTCGCTCATGGCGAAGCCGAGGCCGACCATGCTGGCGTAGATGATGCCGTCGGTGGGCCCGTCGAGCTCCGCGCGCCTGAACCTGAGCAGGCCCAGCAGCACCAGGCCCTTCATCGTCTCCTCGACCACCGGGGCGCCGAACGTGGCGGCGATGTTGCGCGCGTAGTCGTAGCCGAGCCCGGCGGCGTTCTCGATGTAGACGAGGCCGAGGGAGTTGACGACCCCGGCGACCAGGACCGCCACGCCCGCTCCCCAGGCGAACGCGAAGATCAGGTTGCCTCGCGGCTCGGGCTCGATCCGGTCGAGCGCCAGCACCGCGGCCAGCAGCACGGGAACGGGCGCGAGCGCGAGGATCAGGGCGATGAAGAAGTAGACGGGGTCGCCGTTCAGCACGTCGAAGGAGAGCGACACCAGGCCGCACAGTCCCGTCAGGACGAGTCCGGTGATCAGCGCGAGCGACGGGCGGTCCCTGAGCACCCACCGGGGGTCACGGCTGGCCATGAGGTAACCGTAACCGTTGGCTTCCACCCCACGAATCAAACCGGGATATCCCAGCGTGAAGGTCTACGATCGGCGCCTGGCGGCCGGCCCTCCACGCCCCGGATACGGAAACCATGCCGAGCGCTGGAACGGTCCCGGGGCCGGAGCGGTGATCCGGCTCCCGAGGTTTTCCGACGACCATGAGTTGCCCTCCCCACGACCAGGCCCGGCCCGGGCCGGCCAAGAAAACGTGTTCCCCACCCGGGAGACGTCTCCCCCTCGAACGGGACGCGGAAACGGGCAGGTGGCAGGAGAGCGTACCGGTGAGAGGGCTCAGACGAACATCGAGTCGATGGCGACGGCGAGGAACAGCAGCGCCAGGTAGGCGTTGGACCAGTGGAAGAAGCGCATCGGGCGCAGATCGACCCCTGTCTTGCCCGCGTTGACCCGGCCGAGGAGGCGGTGAACCTCCCACAGGCAGGCGGCGCCGAGGACGGCGGCGACGGCGGGATAGAGCAGGGTGGTTCCGGCCACCGGCCACAGCAGCAGCGAGCAGAGCACCGTCGCCCAGGTGTAGACGATGCTCTCCAGCACCACCCGGCGCTCGGTGGCGACCACCGGGAGCATGGGGACCTTCGCCGCGGCGTAGTCCTCCTTGTAGCGCATGGCGAGGGTCCAGGTGTGCGGAGGCGTCCAGAAGAACACCACGCCGAAGAGCACCACGGGGGCCCAGTCGAGGCTGCCGGTGACGCCGGCCCAGCCGATCAGCACCGGCATGCAGCCCGCGATACCCCCCCACACCACGTTCTGCGAGGTCCGCCGCTTGAGGATCATCGAGTAGACGAGCACGTAGAACAGGTTCGCGGCCAGCGACAGGCCGGCGGCGAGCCAGTTCACGGTCAACCCGAGGCCAAGGGTCGACAGCACCCCGAGAATGACTCCGAAGATCAGCGCATTGGTCGGCGGCACCAGGTCGCGGGCGAGCGGGCGGCGCCGGGTGCGGCGCATGGCCGCGTCGATGTCACGGTCGATGTAGCAGTTCAGGGCGTTCGCGCTGCCCGCCGACAGGGTGCCGAACACCAGGGTGTTGACGGCGATCCACAGCGGTGGCAGGCCCTTGGCCGCCAGGAACATCACCGGCAGCGTCGTGATCAGCAGCAGCTCGATGATCCGCGGCTTCGTGAGGGCGACGTAGGCCTTCACGACGTCGCCGAAGGAGCGAGGCACGACGCCTGCGGCCGTGCCCGCCTCGGGCGGGACCGTCGATTGCTTGTCGGTGAGCACCATCTAAGGCGCTTCCAGCACGTGCGGGGTCAACGCGTAACCTCTGATTAGAGCGGATCCGTGAATGCGGGCACCAGCCAGCCTTGAGGACTCACTGTAGTTGCAGGGGAGGCCGGTCCCGGCACGGGGTGCGGAAGCGGCGCGAGACGACAACCGCCGGGGAACCGCCCATGAGTCCCGTGGACCCGCACCAGGTCGACCTACGCCACGGTAGCGCGGCCGAAACCGTTAGGGTCCCATGTGGGCGGGAAATACCAGACCGGCGCCACCATCACACTATTAGATCCGGAGACCGAGCAGTTGAGCAGCGAACTCGTGCCAGCCCTTGAATGGAGCGACCTGGACCGCCGCGCGGTCGATGTCGTACGGGCCCTGGCCATGGATGCGGTAGAGAAGGCGGGCTCGGGCCACCCGGGCACCGCGATGAGCCTGGCGCCCGCCGCGTACCTGCTGTTCCAGCAGGTGATGCGGCATGATCCGGCAGACCCCTCCTGGGTGGGCCGTGACCGGTTCGTCCTTTCGGCCGGTCACACCAGCCTGACCCTCTACATCCAGCTCTACCTGTCGGGCTATGGCCTGAGCCTGGACGACCTCAAGGCGCTGCGCCAGTGGGAGAGCCTGACCCCCGGCCACCCCGAGCACGGCCACACCGTCGGCGTCGAGACCACCACGGGGCCGCTGGGCCAGGGCCTGGGCAACGCGGTCGGCATGGCCATGGCCGCCCGCCGCGAGCGCGGCCTGTTCGACCCGGACGCGGCGCAGGGCGCGAGCCCGTTCGACCACCACATCTGGTGCATCGCCTCCGAGGGGGACATCGAGGAGGGCATCAGCCACGAGGTCAGCGCCCTCGCGGGCCACCAGAGGCTGGGCAACCTGACCGTCGTCTTCGACAGCAACCACATCTCGATCGAGGACGACACCCAGATCGCGCTGAGCGAGGACGTCGTCAAGCGCTACGAGGCGTACGGCTGGCACACCCAGACCGTCGACTGGACGCGGACCGGCGACTACGTCGAGGACGTCGAGGCGCTGCACCAGGCGCTGGAGGCCGCCCGCGCCGAGACCGGCAGGCCGTCGTTCATCCGGCTGCGCACGATCATCGGCTGGCCCGCCCCCAACAAGAAGAACACCGGCAAGATCCACGGCTCGGCGCTGGGCGCCGACGAGGTCGCCGCCACCAAGAAGATCCTGGGCCTTGACGAGACCAAGAGCTTCGACGTCCCCGCCGAGGTCCTCGAGCACGCCCGCGGGGTCGTCGAGCGCGGCCGCGCCGCACGGGCCGAGTGGGACAAGCTCTACCAGAGCTGGCGCGAGGCCAACCCCGAGCGCGCCGCCGAGTTCGACCGCATCTCCGTGCGGCAGCTCCCCGCCGGCTGGAGCGAGGCGCTGCCGATCTTCGAGGCCGGCTCCTCCATCGCCACCCGCAAGGCCTCCGGCGAGGTGCTCAACAGCCTCGCGCCGGTGCTGCCCGAGCTGTGGGGCGGCTCGGCCGACCTGGCCGAGTCCAACAACACCACGATGAAGGGCGAGCCGTCCTTCATCCCCGAGGAGTTCCAGACCAGGGACTTCCCCGGCAACCCCTACGGCCGCACGCTGCACTTCGGCATCCGCGAGCACGGCATGGGGGCGATCCTCAACGGCATCGCGCTGCACAACGGCACCCGCCCCTACGGCGGCACGTTCCTGGTCTTCAGCGACTACATGCGTCCGGCCGTGCGGCTGGCGGCGCTGATGAAGCTGCCGGTCACCTACGTGTGGACGCACGACTCCATCGGCCTGGGCGAGGACGGCCCGACGCACCAGCCCGTCGAGCACCTGTGGGCGCTGCGCGCCATCCCCGGCCTCGACGTGGTCCGCCCCGCCGACGCCAACGAGACCGCCGCCGCCTGGCAGGTCGTGCTCGAGCACAACGACCGCCCGGCCGCGCTGGCGCTGACCCGCCAGAACCTGCCGGTCTACGAGGGCACCCGCGACGCGACGAAGGTCGCCCGCGGCGGCTACATCCTGCAGGAGGCCTCCAACGGGCAGCCCGCGGTGGTCCTGATCGGCACCGGCTCCGAGGTCGAGCTGGCCGTCGAGGCCCGCGGGATCCTGGAGGCGGAGGGCATCGCCACCCGGGTCGTGTCGATGCCGTGTGTGGAGTGGTTCCACGCCCAGGACACGGCCTACCGGCAGACGGTGCTGCCCTCCTCGGTCCGCGCGCGCGTGGCGGTGGAGGCGGGAATCTCACTGGGCTGGCGGGAGTTCGTAGGAGATGACGGGGAAGTGGTCAGCCTGGAGCACTTCGGTGCCTCGGCTCCCTACAAGACCCTCTATGAGCAGTTCGGCCTGACCGCCGAGCGCGTGGTCGCCGCAGCCAAGGCGAGCCTCGCCAAGACCGGAGCCGACAAGGGCGAGACGACAGGAAACTGATCATGAGTGAGATCCTGAGGAAACTCTCCGAGCAGGGCGTCTCCATCTGGCTGGACGACATCAGCCGCGAGCGTCTGCGCACCGGCAATCTCCAGTCGCTGATCCGCGACCGGCAGGTGGTCGGCGTCACCTCCAACCCGACGATCTTCGCCTCCGCGCTGAGCAAGGGCGACGCCTACGACACCCAGCTGCACGATCTGAAGATCCGCGGCGTCGACGTCGAGGAGGCGGTGCGCTCCATCACCACCTACGACATCCGCTGGGCCGCCGACGTGCTGCGCCCCGTCTACGACGCCACCGGCACCGTGGACGGCCGGGTGTCGATCGAGGTCGACCCGCGCCTGGCCAGGGAGACGGAGAAGACCGTCGCCGAGGCGCGCGCGCTGTGGTGGCTGGTCGACCGGCCCAACCTGTTCATCAAGATCCCGGCCACCGTCGAGGGCCTGCCCGCGATCACCCAGGCGATCTCCGAGGGCATCAGCGTCAACGTCACGCTGATCTTCTCCCTGGAACGCTACCGCGCCGTGATGAACGCCTGGCTGAGCGGCCTTGAGCAGGCCAAGGCCAAGGGCCTCGACCTGTCGAACATCGAGTCGGTGGCCTCGTTCTTCGTCAGCCGGCTGGACGGCGAGATCGACAAGCGCCTGGACAAGATCGGCACCCCCGAGGCCCTGGCGCTGAAGGGCAAGGCCGCGCTCGCCAATGCCCGGCTGGCCTTCGCCGCCTTCGAGGAGGTCGTCGCCTCCCCGCGCTGGCAGGCGCTGGCCCTGGCCGGAGCCCGGCCGCAGCGCCCCCTGTGGGCCTCCACCGGCACCAAGAACCCCGAGTACCCCGACACCCTCTACGTCGACGGGCTGGTCACCTCCGGCACCGTCAACACGATGCCGGAGAAGACCCTCGAGGCGGCCGCCGACCATGGCAGGATCACCGGTGACACGGTCCGCTCCTCCTACGAGGAGGCCTGGAACACCATGGCCGCGCTCAAGGAGATCGGCATCGACTACGACGACGTCGTGAGGTTCCTGGAGGAGGACGGCGTGGACAAGTTCGAGGCCTCCTGGACCGACCTGCTGGCGACCGTCGCCGCCGAGCTGAAGAAGGCATGAGGGAACACATGTCAGTGTCCGTAACGTTCGGCGAGGACGACCTCACCGAGCAGGCCTCGGAGACGGCCGGCCGGCTCGTCTCCGAGGGGGTCCCCCAGTCCCTGGCCGCCGGCGACCCCACGCTGTGGGGCCCGGAGGCCGAGCCCGAGGCGGCCGTCCGCCTCGGCTGGCTCAACCTCCCGCTGACGAGCAGGCCACTGCTCGGTGAGATCGGCGAGCTGGTGGAGTGGGCCCGCGCCGAGGGCCTGGACCACGTGGTCCTGGCGGGCATGGGCGGCTCCTCCCTCGCTCCCGAGGTCATCACCGGCTCCGCCGACGTCCCGCTGACCGTCCTCGACACCACCGACCCCGGCCAGGTGCGCCGCGCGCTGGAGGACCGGCTGGAGAGCACGCTCCTGGTCGTCGCCAGCAAGAGCGGCGGCACCGTCGAGACCGACAGCCACCGGCGGATCTACGAGAAGGCCTTCCGCGACGCCGGGATCGACCCGGCGAGAAGGATCGTCGTCATCACCGACCCGGGCTCGCCGCTGGAGCTCAGCGCCCGCGAGGCGGGCTACCGGGTGGTCCTGGCCGACCCGAACGTGGGCGGCCGCTACAGCGCCCTGACGGCGTTCGGGCTGGTGCCCAGCGCGCTGGCGGGCGCCGACGTCGAGCGGCTGCTCGACGACGCCGCCGAGGTGCTGCCGCTGCTGTCGCGCTCAGAGGGCAACCCCGGCCTCGACCTGGGCGCCGCCCTGGGTGCCGCCGCGGTCGCCGGGCGCGACAAGCTCGTGATCGAGGACGGCCTTTCGGAGATCAACGGCCTGCCCGACTGGATCGAGCAGCTGGTCGCCGAGTCCACCGGCAAGTCCGGCAAGGGCATCCTGCCCGTCGTGGGCGCCGACCCCGGCGACGCCGACGACGAGCTGCTCGCCGGGATCGACACCGACGGCGTGGTGACCGTCGCCGGCCCGCTGGGCGCGCAGTTCCTCATCTGGGAGTACGCCACGGCCGTCGCCGGGCGTGTCCTGGGCATCGACCCGTTCAACCAGCCGAACGTGGCCGAGTCCAAGGAGAACACCGCCAAGCTGCTCGACCAGAGCGAGCTGCCGGTCGGCACCCCGATCCTCGTCGACGGCCCGGTGGAGGTCTACGGCGAGCTGCCGCCGGGCGTGGAAGCCCCCAAGAACCTGTCCGACGTGCTCACCGGGCTGTTGGAGGCGATCCCCTCCGACGGCTACCTCGCGGTGATGGCCTACCTCGACAGGGAGGCGGCCTTCGACGCCCCGTACCCCGAGGGCGCCTCGTTCGAGGAGATGACGGATGTGTGGAGCGCGGCCGACCCGGCCACGCTCCGCGGGATGCTCGCGGTCCGCACCGAGCGGCCGGTCACCTTCGGGTGGGGACCCCGCTTCCTGCACTCCACCGGCCAGTACCACAAGGGCGGCCCGCAGAACGGGGTGTTCCTGCAGATCACCGGGGCCGTCGAGAACGACCTGGAGGTTCCCGGCAAGCCCTACACCCTGGGCCGCCTCCAGCTCGCCCAGGCGCTGGGCGACCTGGGTGCCCTGGCCAGCCGGGGGCGCCCCGCCGTGCGACTGCACCTGACCGACCGTGCCGCCGGTGTCGCGCACCTGCTCGCCGCCTCACGGGAGGTCTGATGGGTCGCCGGAGGTTCGAATGAGCAAGGAGAACTCCCCGCCCCAGGCCGACCGGCCTCGGGCCGAGGAGCTCACCACCACGGGCACCGCGCACGAGGGGGCGGTCACCACGGCCACCGCCGCCTCGACCGCCGGCATCACCGAGGCCCTGATCGAGTCCAACCCGCTGCGCGACCCGCGCGACAAGCGCCTGCCGCGCGTGGCGGGGCCGTGCGTGCTGGTGCTGTTCGGCGTGACCGGCGACCTGGCACGCAAGAAGCTGCTACCGGCGATCTACGACCTGGCGAACCGGGGGCTGCTGCCCCCGGGCTTCTCCCTGGTCGGCTTCGCCCGCCGGGACTGGGAGGACCAGGACTTCGCGCAGCTGACCCACGACGCCGTCAAGGAACACGCGCGCACGCCGTTCCGCGAGGAGGTCTGGAAGCAGCTGTCGGAGGGCATCTTCTTCTGCCGCGGTGAGTTCACCGACGACGGCGCCTTCGACGCGCTGGCGATGATGCTCAAGGAGATCGACGAGACCCGGGGCACCGGCGGCAACTACGGCTTCTACCTGTCGGTGCCGCCGAAGTTCTTCCCCGTCGTGGTCCAGCAGCTGAAGCGGACCGACCTGGCGGACGGCCCCAAGGGCTCCTGGCGCCGGGTGGTGATCGAGAAGCCGTTCGGGCACGACCTGCGGAGCGCCCAGGAGCTCAACGCGATCACCAGCGCGGTCTTCCCGGAGAGCTCGGTGTTCCGCATAGACCACTACCTGGGCAAGGAGACCGTCCAGAACATCCTGGCGCTGCGGTTCGCCAACAACCTGTTCGAGCCGATCTGGAACCGGGGTTATGTCGACCACGTGCAGATCACGATGGCCGAGGACATCGGCATCGGCGGCCGGGCCGGCTACTACGACGGCATCGGCGCGGCGCGCGACGTGATCCAGAACCACCTGCTGCAGTTGCTGGCCCTGGTCGGCATGGAGGATCCGACGTCGTTCGGGGCCGACTCGCTGCGCAGGGAGAAGGAGAAGGTCCTCAAGGCGGTGCGGCTGCCGTCGGACCTGTCGCTGACCACCGCGCGCGGCCGTTACGGGGCCGGCTGGCAGGGCGGCGAGCCGGTCATCGGCTACACGCAGGAGGAGGGCATCCCGCCCGACTCGATCACCGAGACCTACGCCGCCATCAAGCTGGAGATCGCCAACCGGCGTTGGGCGGGGGTGCCGTTCTACCTGCGCACCGGCAAAAGGCTCAGCCGCCGGGTCACCGAGGTGGCCGTGGTGTTCCAGCGCGCGCCGCACCTTCCGTTCAGCAAGGACGACACCGAGATACTCGGGCAGAACGCCCTGGTCATCCGGGTACAGCCGGACGAGGGCATCACTGTGCGGTTCGGCTCCAAGGTTCCGGGCACCGCCATGGAGGTCAGGGACGTCTCGATGGACTTCGCCTACGGCGAGTCGTTCATGGAGTCCTCCCCCGAGGCCTACGAGCGGCTGCTGCTCGACGTGCTGATCGGCGACCCGCCGCTCTTCCCGCACCAGCGCGAGGTCGAGCTGTCCTGGAAGATCCTCGACCCGATCGAGGACTTCTGGAGCACCCAGGGCCCGCCGGAGGAGTATCCCGCGGGCACCTGGGGGCCGGCCTCGGCCGACGAGATGATGGCCCGTGACGGGCGCGTCTGGAGGCGGCTTTAGATGACCAGCTTCATGCTCAGCGGCACGACCGCCTCGAAGATCTCCTCCCAGCTCACCCACCTGCGCCACCAGATGGGCACCCCGGCCGTCGGCATGGTGCTGACCCTGGTGGTGGTCTGTGGCGAGAGCGACCAGTACGACGCGGTCCGGGCGGCGACCGAGGCGGCCAGGGAGCACCCCTCCCGGATACTGGTCGTCATTCCCCGCGACCCGCACGAGCCCAACCGGCTCGACGCCGAGATCCGGTTCGGCGAGTCGACCCCGGGCGAGGTGATACTGCTCCGGCTGTACGGGGAGCTGACCAGGCACGCCGACTCGGTGGTCAGCCCGCTGCTGCTCACCGACACCCCGGTGGTCGCCTGGTGGCCCAGCGACTGCCCCGAGGTCCCGGCCGCGGATCCGATCGGCATGCTGGCCCAGCGCCGCATCGTCGACGCGCGGTCCGCACCCGACTCGGTCAAGGCGATCGCCGGCCGGGCCCGCGGGTACGTGCCCGGCGACACCGACCTGGCCTGGACCCGGCTGACGACGTGGCGGAGCCTGCTGGCCGCCGCGTTCGACCAGCCGGTGGCCAAGGTCAAGCGGGGCACCGTGGAGGCCGTGGCCGGCCATGCCAGCGCCCTGCTGCTGGCGGCCTGGCTCGGTGAGCGCCTCGGCGCGCCGGTGAAGGTCTCCGACTCTCCCGGCCCCGGCCTGACCGCCGTCAAGCTGGTCTCGGGCGACGGCGACATCACCATCACCCGGGGCGACGGCCGCCTGGCCATGCTCTCGCGTCCCGGCCAGCCGGACCGCCGGGTCGCGCTGGCCCGGCGCCCGACGTCGGACCTGCTCGCCGAGGAGCTGCGGCGGCTGGACCCCGACGAGATCTACGCGGCCGCGATCCAGCGGCTCGCCCGGACCCGCAAGTCATGAGTCGTGAGCGCCCCGCGGCCTGCCGCGGGGCGCCTTTCCTCGAAAGAGAAGTCCGTGAGCGTTCCCACTGTGATCATCCATCGCGACGCCGACGTGCTCGCCAAGGCCGTCGCCGCCCGGGTGATCATCCGTGCCATCGACGCCCAGGCGGCCAAGGGTTCGGCCCATCTGGTCCTGACCGGCGGCACCGTCGGCCTCGCCACCCTCGCCGAGATCGCCGCCTCCCCGGCCAGGGACGCCGTCGACTGGCGCAAGGTGGACATCTGGTGGGGCGACGAGCGTTTCCTGCCGGCCGGTGACGCCGAGCGCAACGAGACCGGTGCCCGCAAGGCCCTGCTGGACCACATAGACCTCGACCCCGAGCGGGTGCACGTGATGCGCGGCCCCGACTCGGGCATGACCGCCGAGGAGTCGGCCGACGCCTACGCCGAGGAGCTCCGCCGGGCCTCGCGCCCCGAGGACCACGGCCCGGCGCCGTCGTTCGACCTCATGATGCTCGGCATGGGCCCGGACGGCCATGTGGCCTCGCTCTTTCCCGGCATGCCCGCCCTGTACGACACCCGCCCGGTGGTGGCGGTGCACGGCTCGCCCAAGCCGCCGCCCACCCGCACCTCGCTGACGATGCCGGTCATCCAGGGCTCCCGCGACGTGTGGGTGATCGCCGCCGGTGAGGAGAAGGCGAGAGCGGTGCGGCTGGCCCTGTCGGACTCGGGAACGATGCAGGTCCCCGCGGCCGGTGCCCGAGGCAGCCGGCGAACCCTCTTCCTGCTGGACCGAGCCGCCGCCTCCAAGATCCCCTCCTCCCTGGGCCGGATCTCCTCCCCCTGAGCCCGGCCCCTCGCTTTCGCCTTGGTCCGGCCCGCGTCGACCATCGTGGTCACGGTGTGCGATTCACCGATTACCGTTACGGTGGCTTTCGGTCCGCGACGGGGCCGCATGAACACCGCGGAATGGAGGGGATGGTGGCCGAACCATCCGACGTCACACCGATGCCCGCCGAGCAGTTCGACGAGTTGGTCGCCTCGCTCGACGAGCCGGACGAGGCGCCCGTGCTCCGCGAGGCCGCGCGGCGACGGCGCGCCTATCGCGAATCGACATGACCTGACGATCACGACCTTCGAGATGGCCGTCATGGGCGGTCAGGAGGCCGTCCCGGAGGGCTAGGCGGTGAAAGCGTCGATCTCGTCGAGGATCTCCTTCTTGCCCGCCGGGTCCATGGACGAGGCCTCGACGGCGTTGCGGGCCAGGGTGGCGAGGGTGGCACGGTCCAGGCCCAGGTGTTCGGCGGCGACGCGGTACTCGCCGCTCAGGGTGGTGGCGAACATGGGCGGGTCGTCGCTGTTGAGGGTGACGAACAGGCCCTCCTCGATCATGCGGGGCAGCGGGTGCTCCTCGATGCGGGCGACCTGGCCGGTGCAGACGTTGGAGGTGGGGCAGACCTCCAGCGGGATCTGTGTCTCGCGCAGGTGGGCGACCAGGCGGGGGTCCTGCACACAGGCGATGCCATGGCCGATCCGCTCGGCGCCCAGGTGGTCGAGGACCTCCCAGATGGTCTCCGGTCCGCTCATCTCGCCCGCGTGCGGCAGGCTGCGCAGCCCGGCGGCGGTGGCGGCGCGGAAGGCGTCCCGGAAGGCGTCGCGATATTTCGGACGCTCCTGTTCGATCCCGGCCAGCCCGAAACCTACCAGCGCCTGGGGAGGTTCTCCGAGCGCGTGGTCCAGGGTGACCCGGGCCGCCTCGACGCCGTACTCGCCGGGGATGTCGAAGACGTACGCCATCCGCACGCTGTGCTCCTCGCCGGCACGCCGGGCGGCCAGGTCGAGTGCCTCGGTGACCTCCCGCATCGGCATGCCCATGACGTGGTGCGCGTACGGGGTGACGGTCAGCTCGACGTAGCGCCCGTTCTGCCGGGCCAGGTCCGCGGCCAGGCCGAGCACCAAGGTCGCCACGTCCTCGGGCTCCCGGACCAGGGCGTTGATCGCCTGGTAGATCTCGGCGAAGTGCGGGAAGTCGCGGAATTTGTAGAAGGCGAGCAGCTCCTCCTCGGTCGTGGGAACGCCCCCGCCGGGGTGGCGGCGGGCGAGTTCCAGCACGGTGGCGGGCGAGGCGGAGCCGATCAGGTGGACGTGGAGCTCGACCTTGGGGAGGGCGTCGATGAACGTGTCGATCGTCATGCGGGCGACCCTACGCACGCCACCCCCGGGTTTAAAAGTCATTTGCCCTGAATCTAACAGTAAAATGTACGATTACCGCGGCGAATATCGGGCGGCACGAGAATTTCGCCGGAGCTTCTCCTCCCGCTCACCGGACGTCTGGCGCATAGTGGGGGCAAGCACCTCGACACCCCTCACGGAGGCTCCCAGTGTTCGAGCGCTTCACCGACCGTGCCCGCCGCGTCGTGGTCCTGGCCCAGGAGGAGGCCCGGAGACTCGGCCACGACCACATCGGCACCGAGCACATCCTGCTCGGCCTGATCCTTGAGCAGGACGGCGTCGCCGGCCGCGCCCTGCGGGCCCTGGACATCGACGGCGAGCGGGTCAGGAACGACGTGGAGGAGATCATCGGCAGGGGTGACGAGACCCCCGGCAGTCACATCCCCTTCACCCCGCACGCCAAGAAGGTGCTCGAACTGTCGCTGCGGGAGGCACTCGGCCTGCACCACACCTACATCGGCACCGAGCACATCCTGCTCGGTCTGATCCGCGAGGGCGAGGGCGTGGCCGCCCGGGTGCTGGCCGGGCAGGGGGCGCGCCTGGACGCCGTACGCGCCCAGGTGATCACGCTGCTCGGGCAGCGCGGCCCCGACCGCGTGGTGACCGCCGAGGAGGGCTTTCCGGTGATGGGCGCGTCACTCTCGGCCAGACTGGAGCGCATCCAGGAGAGCCTGGACCGGATCGAGCGCAGGCTGGACGCCATCGACGCCGCTGACGCGCCCCGCGAGCCCGGCCCACCAAAGGAGCAGGCTCCCTGAGAACCCTCCCGCAGAACCGGGCGGGGCACACGCCCGCGAGGCGGGGTCGGAGAGGGAACCGCCCGCACCCGCCCTCGTGAGAGGGCATGGAGTGGGCCCTCCCCGCTTCGGGAGCCCTGAGCGATCCCGAAACGGGGAGGCCGAATGATGGGTTCAACTCGGGGATGCCGTCGCCATCACTCCCACGGCCAGCCTGGCTTCCACCACGCCGGGATCCTCGGTGTAACTCAGGGTCGCGCCAAGCGAGACCAGGAGCCTGCGCATGCGCACGTTGTCGGCGAGCAGGGTGGCTCTGACCTCGGCGAAGCCCAGGTCCCGGGCCTGGCCGACGAGCATCTGGGCCAGGGACGCGCCCAGCCCCCTGCCCTGCCAGCGGTCCTCGACCAGGAAGGCCATCTCGGCGATGCCGGGGTCGGAGGTGAACATCAGGTTGGCGAGGCCGACGACCTGGCCGTCGTGCCCGGCGACGATGGAGTGACCCTTCGTGCGGTCGCAGAGCCGGTCGAAGACCTTCGGCGGCAGCAGGGGCATCGCGGTGAAGTAGCGGAACCTGCGGGCCTCGGGCGAGCAGCGGTCGTGCAGGTCGCGTACGGCCTCGCGGTAGAGCCGGGTGAGCGGGCGGACCTGGACCTCGACGCCGTCGGAGAGCGTGATGTCACGGTCGGTGCCGGGCTGCTCGACGGGGGGCTGCGCCAGCCGCACGAAGGAGGCCGCGCGGGCGGCCTCGGTCAGGGTGAAGGGCAGCTCGGCCCGGCGCACCCTGATCGCGCGGCGCGGGGCCACGGGCACGGTGAGCAGCGTGGGGTCCGGGAGATCGCTCATCTCGGCACCGTAGACCCAGCGGGAGTCGTCGGCGCGCAGCAGCTCCCCGAGCAGCTCGGGCAGGCGCCAGGGTGTCGTACGCAGCCGGGAGGCGAGCAGGAGCACGCGGGTGGGCTCGTCCGTCAACTCGTGCGCGGTGGCGGGGACGACCAGGACCTCGCGTCCACCGGCCGCCTCCAGGGCCTCGCGCACCGCCTCGGCACCGGCGGGGATGTCCGTGACGAACTCGTCGACCGTGCCGTCCGCGTCGGTCTGGACGCTCAGGCCCAGGATGTTGCCGCCCTTGGCGGCGAGCGCGGCGGCCAGCGAGGCGAGACGCCCCGGCCGCTCGTCAACGGTAGTACGAATCCTCAGAAACCCCATCAGAATGCTCCCTCTGTCGAGGGATAGCCTTACCTGACCCTGTTACGGGACTGCTACACATGAGTGAGCCTGCCGTTACATCTAGCGGATCACTCATTACGTGGCAGGACTGCTTTTCTGCAACGGTTTCCGTTGACGGGCGCATCACAATAGACGGATATAGCAGGATATGAGGCCATGAGCACGCGTGTTCCCCTGGCTGGGGATTTCGTCAACGGAGACGTCTCCTTCTGGTACCGCTCCCTCGGCATCCCCATGGCCGGCACTCCCCTCGGCGGCGACCTCGACGCCGACGTGGCCATCGTCGGCGCCGGCTACACCGGCCTGTGGACCGCCTACTACCTGAAGAAGGCCAGCCCCACCCTGCGGGTCGTGGTGCTGGAGAAGGAGTTCGCCGGCTACGGCGCCTCAGGGCGCAACGGCGGCTGGCTGGTCGGCGAGCTGGCGGGCACCCCCGAGCGCTACGCCAGGACGCACGGCGCGGACGCGGCCAAGCGGCTGCAGCGAGTGATGTTCGAGGCGATCGACGAGGTCATCACGATCGCCAAGAACGAGAACATCGACGCGGACATCGTCAAGGGCGGCGTCACCACGGTCGCCACCAACGCCGCCCAGGACCGGCGGCTGCACCGGTTGCTCGCCCACGAGCGCCACTGGGGCTGGACCGAGGATGACGTGCGGCTGCTCGATCCGGCGGAGCGGGAGGAGCGCCTGCGGGTGGCCGGCGCGGTCAGCGCGATCTGGAGCCCGCACTGCGCCAGGATCCAGCCCGCCAAGCTGGCCCGCGGCCTGGCCCAGACCGTGCGGGATCTCGGGGTGAAGATCTTCGAGCGCACCCCGGTCACCGAGATCGCCCCGCGCGAGGCCCGCACACCGCACGGCACGGTCCGCGCAGACTACGTCATCCGCGCCACCGAGGGTTTCACCGCCGAGCTGAAGCAGTACCACCGCGCCTGGCTGCCGATGAACAGCTCGATGATCGTCACCGAGCCGCTGGGCGGGCTGTGGGACGAGATCGGCTGGGAGGGCCACGAGCTGCTCGGCGACATGGCGCACTACTACATGTACGCCCAGCGCACCGCCGACGACCGGATCGCGTTCGGCGGTCGCGGCAAGCCCTATCTCTACGGCTCCCGGGTGGACGAGCGGGGCCGCACCCACGAGTGGACGATCGAGGCGCTCTGGGAGTTGCTGACCGGGATGTTCCCCGCGGTCAGGGCCTCGAAGGTGGCGCACGCCTGGTCCGGGGTGCTCGGCGTGCCGCGCGACTGGTGCGCCACCGTGCACGTCGACCACGCCACCGGCATCGGCTGGGCGGGCGGCTACACCGGCCACGGGGTGACCACGACCAACCTCGCCGGCCGTACCCTGCGCGACCTGATCCTGCGCGAGGACACCGAGCTCGCCTCCCTGCCCTGGGTGGACCGCAAGGTGCGGGGCTGGGAGGTGGAACCGCTGCGGTGGATCGGCGTGCACACCATGTACGACCTCTACCGGCGGGCCGACGCCAGGGAGAAGGCGGGACTCGGCCGCACCTCGGTGCTGGCCCGCGTCGCCGACTCCATCACCGGACGCTGAGCGCCGGGGAAGAACGGCCCCGGACGCCGGACGGCGGCGGGCGCCCGGAGAAACTCACCCTGGACCTCGGCCGGTCGAGCGTGCAGTGTAGGTGATCAAGCGGCATCCCGGGGGCGTCAGCGGCCTCCGGGCCACCGACAGAAGGATGGTGCAACAGTGAGCGACCTGCTCTTCCGGGGTGGCCGGGTCTTCCTCGCCACCGACGCCTTCGCCGAGGCGGTGCTGGTCCGTGACGGCCGGATCGCCGCCGTAGGCACGGAGTCCGACGTCGTACGGCTGGCCGCCCCCGGCCACGAGGTCGTCGACCTGGACGGCCGCCTGCTGACCCCCGGGTTCACCGACGCGCACATCCACCCGGTGCAGGCGGGCCTGGAGCGGGCCAGGTGCGACCTGTCCGAGGTCTACGGCCTGCCGGAGTACCTGGAGAAGATCGTCGCCTACGCGGACTCCCACCCCGGCCACGAATGGATCGACGGCGGCGGCTGGGACATGTCGGCCTTTCCCGGCGGCCTCCCGCACCGCTCCCAGCTCGACGTCGTCGACCGCCCGGTCTATCTGATCCAGCGCGACCACCATGCCGCCTGGGTCAACAGCCGGGCGCTGGAGCTGGCCGGGATCACCCGCGACACCCCCGACCCGGCCGACGGCCGGATCGAGCGCGACGCCGACGGCACGCCGAGCGGCGTACTGCACGAGGGCGCGATGGACCTGGTCGGCCTGCTCACCCCCCGTCCCAGCGCCCGGGACATGCACGAGGCGCTGCTGGCGGCCCAGGACCACCTGTTCTCCCTCGGCATCACCGGCTGGCAGGACGCCATCGTCGGCTCCTACGCGGGCTACGACGACCAGCTGTCCACGTACGTCTCGGCGGCGGCCTCCGGCGCGCTGCGGGCCCGCGTCGTGGGCGCGCTGTGGTGGGATCGGACGCGCGGCGCCGAGCAGATCCCCGAGCTGCTGGAGCGGCGCGAGTCGGCCACGGGCCTGGAGCGGTTCCACGCCACCTCGGTGAAGATCATGCAGGACGGCATCACCGAGAACTTCACCGCCGCGGTGATCGAGCCCTACTGCCGCTGCGGCGGCACCGGCCTGTCGTACGTGGAGCCGGCGCTGCTGAAGGAGTGCGTCGCCGAGCTGGACCGGCACGGCTTCCAGGTCCACTTCCACGCCATCGGCGAGCGGGCGGTCCGCGAGGCGCTGGACAGCTTCGAGGGGACCGACCCGGCCAACCGGCACCACATCGCGCACCTGCAGATCGTCGAGCCCTCCGACGTGCCGCGCTTCGCCGAGCTCGGCGTGACCGCCAACCTGCAGCCGCTCTGGGCCACCCACCACGCCCAGATGGACGAGCTGACCCTGCCGTTCCTGGGCGAGAAGCGCTCCGGCTGGCAGTACCCCTTCGCCGACCTGCTGCGCTCGGGCACCCGCTTCTGCGCGGGCAGCGACTGGCCGGTCTCGGTCGCCGACCCGTTCCAGGGCATGCACGTGGCCGTCAACCGCACCGAGCCCGGCGGCTCACTGCACGCGGACTACCCGACGGCGCAGACTCCGTTCCTGCCCGGCCAGCGCCTGGACCTGGCCACCGCGCTGACCGCCTACACCGCCGGCTCGGCCCGGATCAACCACGACGACGACGCCGGCACCATCATCCCCGGCAACCGCGCCGACCTGGCCGTCCTGGACCGCGACCCGTTCACCGAGCCGCAGACCGAGATCTGGCGGACGAGGGTCGCGATGACCTTCGTCGGCGGCGAGCAGGTCTACCGGCGCTGACCCGGTCGAAGGAGTTCCGAAGTGAACGATCTGCCCATCTGCGTCACCTGCGGGGTCCAGTACGCCGCAGTGCGGGATGACTGCCCGATCTGCGAGGACGAGCGGCAGTACGTCGGCTGGGAGGGCCAGCGCTGGACCTCCCTCAACGAGCTCCGCGAGAGCGGGCACAGGGCGCACCTCGCCGAGGAGGGAACCGGGGTCGTCGGCATCGGCACCGACCCCGCCACCGCCATCGGGCAACGCGCCCTGCTGGTCCGCACCCCCGCCGGCAACGTGCTGTGGGACATGGTCACCCACCTCGACGACGAGCTGATCAGGCAGGTCGGCGAGCTCGGCGGGATCGACGCCATCGCGATCAGCCACCCGCACTTCTACGGCTCGATGGTCGAATGGGCGCACGCCTTCGACGCGCCGATCCACCTGCACGCGGCCGACCGCGCCTGGGTGGCCCGCCCCGACGAGTCGGTGCTCTTCTGGGAGGGCGACACCCACGAGATCCTCGAAGGAGTGACGCTGGTCAACGCGGGCGTGCACTTCGACGGCGGCCAGGTCATGCACTGGCGCGACGCCGAGGACGGCCGGGGTGCGCTGTTCTCCGGCGACATCCTCCAGGTGGTGGCCGACCGCCGCTGGGTCGGCTTCATGTACAGCTACCCCAACCTGATCCCCGAACGCCCCGCCACGATCCGCCGCGCCCTGTCGCTCCTGGAGCCGTACGCCTTCGACCGTGTCTACGGCGGCTGGTGGAAGCGGATCGTGCACACCGACGGCGCCGAGGCCGTCCGCCGCTCCGCCGACCGCTACCTGGCCTTTGTTCTGGACGATTAACCACTGGAAAAGATCGCCAAGCTGAGGGATAGTCCCCTGGTGCCGAGACCTGAGGAAGCAGAGAACGCGCGCCCGCTGTGGCGGGACCGGAACTTCAACGTCTTCTGGGTCTCCCAGACGCTCTCCGTCGCCGGGGACTCGTTCGCCTACATCGCCATCCCGTTGCTGGTGCTGAACGTGACCGGGTCTGTCGCGCAGATGGGCCTGCTGACGGGCGTGGCCGGTGCCGCGTCGGTCGGTGCCGGGATCTTCGCCGGGATCCTGGCCGACCGGCTCGACCGGCGGACCCTGCTGATCTGCTGCGACCTCGCCCGCCTGGTGCTGTACGGGCTCATCCCGCTCGTCTGGGCGTTCGGCCCCCAGGTCTGGCTGCTGTACGTGGTGCTGCCGCTCAGCGAGGCGATCGGGATGGTCTTCCAGGTCACCTACGTGACCGCGGTGCGCAACCTGGTCGACGGCGACCGCATCACCGAGGCCAACGGCCGGCTCTACG
Source organism: Streptosporangium sp. NPDC001681 (assembly GCF_040298085.1). NCBI lineage: Bacteria > Bacillati > Actinomycetota > Actinomycetes > Streptosporangiales > Streptosporangiaceae > Streptosporangium > Streptosporangium sp. NPDC001681. Next base: position 73,359 of record NZ_JBEOZN010000016.1, read on the forward strand.
CGACCGCCGCGGCGGCCGGTGTCGGCGGCCCGCTGCTCGCCGGGGTGGTCTCCGGGCAGTTCGGCCCGACCGCGGCGATCGCCATCAACGCGGCGAGCTTCGCGCTGTCGGCGGCGAGCCTGTACTTCGTCCGGTTCAAGCGACCCGAGGCCGGCGCGCCCGCACCGCCGCGCCAGCGGCCCTGGCAGGAGTTGCTGGCCGGTGCCCGGTTCCTCTGGCGGCACCCGGTGCTGCGCTCCCTGACGATCCTGCTCTCCTTCTTCATCTTCTTCACGCTCGGCATGACCGACGTCCTGATCTACCACCTCAAGCACGATCTGGGCCACTCCGACGGCACCGTCGGCACGGTCCTCGCGGTCGCCGCGGCCGGCACGATCGCCGGAGCCGTGCTCGTCGCGCCCGTCCGCCGCAGGCTCGGTTTCGGCGTCACCTGGATCGGCGCCCTCGCGACCAGCGGGCTCGCCATGGCGGGCGTCGGCCTCTCCGGCCGTGTCCCGGTGATCGCCGCCCTGATGGCCGTCTACCTCTGCGGCGTCAGCGTGGCCGGGATCTGCTCGATGTCCCTGCGTCAGCAGGTGACCCCGGACCATCTGCTCGGCCGCGTCACCTCGGCGTTCTGGACGATCCACTTCTCCCTCGGCCCGGTGGGCGCGGCCGTCCTGACCTGGGGTGCGGGCGGCTACGGCGTCACCGTGATCTGCCTCCTGGCCGGCACCGCCTGCCTGCTGATCGCGACGACCGCGCTCTTCACCCCAATCCGCCGCCCCGCCCCCGAGCACTCCGCGCCCACCACCTCATGAGGCCCGAGCATCCGGCGGTGAAAGGTCGTTCGGTGTGGTCGCCTCGGCGGGCTGATCCATGGTTTCCGGCGCCCGCCGGCTGAGCGGGCCGCCGTCTGGCGGCCCGCTCAGCCGGTGGGGACCCGGGGTCAGCTGTTCGCCGCGGTGAACGCGGCCGCCCCGCCGACGAGCGGCAGCATGACCGTGCTCTTCGTCGTGTCGAGGTGCAGCGTCGCGCCGGGGGTGGGCCGGATGGTGTACTCGTAGTCGCTCGACAGCAGCACGATGCCGATGCGGTGTCCCGCCGCGAACACGTAGTCATGCGGCTGCATGTCGAAGTCGAGGCGGTACGGGCTGCCCGGCTTGACCGGTTCGGTCTTCGAGATCGACTTACGGTTCTGCGGATCCACCCAGCCCCGGGTGATGATCTTCGCCTTACCGTTCTGGTCGTAGTCGACGAGCAGCGCCGTGACGTTCGCGGCCGGCTGGCCGAAGGACATCCGCAGTGATACCTGCGGCGTGCCGCTGAGCCGGACCGCACCGGTCAGCGTCCCCGACTTGTAGGCCAGGCGGTTGGGAGACGTCACGGCGTCGGCGAGGGTCAGCGCCCGCTTCGACGCGTCGTCGACGATCGTCTCGGTCACCGGCTGGCCCAGGCGGGTCTTGTCGCCGGTGAGGACGCCGGCGGTGCCGTCCGTGCCGGGCGCCAGGTTGAGCTCGGTGGCGGCCGCGGCCGGTTCGGGCCACTCGGGGTATTCCACCAGCGTCCTGTCCTCGCGCTGGATCAGCGCCCGCTGGTCGTTCTCCACACCGTTCTCCTGGCCCCACAGGTAGCGGGTGAACCAGCGGTTGAGCACGTTGACGCTCGGGGAACCGCCATGCCCGCCCTGGTGCAGATAGATCTTGTGCGGCACCCCGCGCGCCTTGAGCGCCTCGTACCACTGCGCGGCGTGCTTGGTCTTGACGTTCCAGTCGTTGAGCCCGTGCGCGACCAGCGTCGCGGCGCGGACCTTGTCGACGTCGTTCATGTAGTTACGCTCGTCCCAGAAGGCGCTGTAGTCGCCGGTGACCCGGTCCTGCGCCTTGGCGAGCTCCTCGATGACGCTTCGGCAGATCTGCTTGTTCGCGCGGGTGTAGACGTACTCCGCGAGCACGTCGGCGTCCTCACCCTGGTAGCCGCCCGGGGCGACGACGGCGCCGTTCGCGCGGTAGTAGTCGTACCAGCTCGAGATCGCCGAGATCGGCACGATGGCCTCGAGTCCCTCGACACCGGTGCTCGCGACCGCGTTGGGCAGGGTGCCGTTGTACGACGTGCCGATCATGCCGACCTTGCCGGTCGTCCACGTGGCATTGACCTCCCTGCCGGTGGCGTCGTAGGCCTTCGCGCGCCCGTTCAACCAGTCGACGACCGCTTTCGCGCCGATGGTCTCGTTGCGCCCACCGGTGGTCGGACAGCCGTCGGACTTACCACTGCCCAGCGACTCGGCATGGACCACCGCGAAACCGCGAGGCAGCCAGTTGGACTCGTGACTGGTGCTGATGGCGGGCTGCGGGCCGGTGCCCGTGACGGCCTCGTCACCGTCGGCCACGCCTGCCACGCCGGCGGCGGCCAGCCGCTCGTCGGTCGCCGGATCCTTCACCGAACCACCGCGGTTCATCCAGCCCTTGCCCGGACGGAGTGCCTCGTGGAGCTCGTGATCGACGTTGTGGTTCGTGACCGGGTTGCCGCCGGCGTAGTAGGGGCTGACCTCGTACACGACGGGCGACTTCAAACCGGCCGTCTCCGTCTCCCGGAGCCGGGTGACCTCGGCGTGCACCCGGTCGTTGCGTCCGTCGCCGTCGCTGTCGATCGGGGTCTCGACCCACACCTCCTCGCGGATCCAGTCGTTGCGGTTCGTCGAGAACACCGGCTGGGCCATGCCGTCCGTGAAGACCGGTCCGACGGAGGGGTCGGCGGCCGCGCTGACGGGGGCCGAGGTCGCCGCGACCCCGGCGAAGGTCATGGTGGCGGCGAGACCCAGCGCCGCGGCGCCGCGGCGTGCCGTCCCCGGGCTACGGGGGGCGGTTGGTGCCCCAAGACCCGTCACCAGGCGTGTTATAGACATCGACAAACCTTCCCGAACAATCAGTGCGGGGCGGGAAAAGGCCCCAACCAAGGTTCAAGGGACAGTAAAGGCTGTCCCAAGAAGGCTTGATGTTATGGGCAGGAAGTACGAAATGTCTATGGATGGGCACCCTGTCTCGATCACTACAATTTCGACACATATCGAGCTAGATCTCGGCGGCTCGAACACCACACGTCGAGATCCGGGCCCCGGTGGCGCGCCTGGGACCGTGTACGGCCCGCCTTCCTGTTCGACCTCAGTTGGCACAGGGTGCATCGCTGATGCGGGAGAGATCCAGGACGGTGTAGCGCGTGGCAGAGGCCTCCCAGATCAGGAGTGACATTTCGGGTGTCGCCGCGCCGTACCTGATCTCGTCCCGGGCGGCCTCGGTCTCGGCACGGCCAGGGGGGCCGAGGAGTGCTTTCCGCCGGGTGCAGCGGTCGTACAGCTGGAACGGGGGGCCGAACCTGTTGTCTCCGGTGGCCGAGGGAAGGCCGAAGAGAACGAATCGGTCTCGGATCGGGGGCAGCAGGCCCAGCGCGAATCCCGGGACGATCGTACGCCCGGAGCCGTCCACTCGCTGTATGACAGTCCTGGTGAGTTCACGGGGCGGAGCGTCGGCCCGTCCGACACACCATACGGATCCGCAGTACGGCCCCTCGACATCGTCCAGGCGCCGCGCCTTGTTCTCCTGGTGAGTGACCAGATTGACGATGCTCTGCCGCTGCATGTCGTAGGCCCAGGGCCAGGAGGTGACGCGGAGAGCCCGCCCGGGGAGCACCTGCTTGGGCTCACCTCCGGTAAGGGGGACATGCCATACGCCGTCGACCCCCCACCAGAGTGCGAGATCGTCAGTGATCTGAAAGCCGCTGGAGTAGTCCTGCCCGTTGGCAGGCAGTCGGGTCACCATCTTCATGGGGCCACCCGCTCGGGGCATGACCCACAGTTCCATGTGGCGTTCTCCGTCGTAGCGCGGGTCAGGTTTCTTCTCGCCCTGAACCAGTAAGGCCACCTGTTCCGCGTTGACAGCCGAGCGTTTGATGTCAAAACACTCCTCGCAGGCGGCCCACTCCGGCGCCGTGGCGAGGACAGTCTGCCGTCCTGTTCGGACGTTGAAGCTCAGGAGTGCCGGACGATGCTCAGACGTCGTCAGGAGAGCCGTGTCCTTGCCGAGCATCGCGAGGGGAACCACCGAGCGGCCGTTCTTGAGCTTTCCGGGCACCGTGATGAGCGCTTCCGGCCACACGCCGCCGGCAGGTGCCGCCGGCTCCTCGGGAAGCTCTGCGGACCATTCCGGCGGTTGTTGTGACGTGCAGGCGGTCCCCGCCCCGGCAAGAAGCAGCGACAGAGCCAGAATGAACCGTCTCACACCAGGCTGGGGCTTCACTTGGTGTCAGACGGATCAACGGCGGGGACGGTTCCAGCCAGAACACCCGGACCATCCGCACCCGCCGACTCCAGACCACCCTCACCCCTGATATCCCGAGGCCGTCCGCCACCCCGAGCTCAGACCTGCGGGCGGCACCCCCGACCCGGTGATCGGGAGTGCCGCCCGCAGGCGGGGCGATCAGCCGCGCAGGCCCTTCAGGCAGCCGTAGACGGCCACGGCCAGCACCGCCTCCGGATCGCTCAGGTCTCCGCCGAACTTGTTCCAGACCTCGGTCACGGCGCCGGTGGCGCACTTGCCCGCCTTCCACCACGCCCACTCACCGGCGGCCTTGGCCGCGTCGACGATCTGACGCCAGAACCTCTTGACGAACGCCACGACCGCGCTCCAGGAGCGGGGGGCGTCCTGGAACTCCTCGTCGGGGAAGCGGTACTCGTCCTCCGGATCGCTGTTCACCAGCGACATCGCCATGGAGTAGACGGTCGCCTCCGAGACGCCCGCGGCCTGCGCCGTGGCCGCGAGTTCCCGGGAGAACGAGGCCGCGCCGGCGGGAGCGGGGGCGGCGGTGACCATCACCGCCGCCGCGATCACCGCCGCCACGATCCCGGTTACACGTTTGAACATGAAGTGCCCTTCCTGTGGTGTGAAGATCAGCCGGGCAGGTACGCCCCGCCGTCACCGCACACCGTGCCGCGGGCCACTCACTCGCCGGTCACCTCACGGTCACCCCTCAGGACCTGTCGTCACACCAGGCGCTCGCCACGTATCCGGGGCGCACTTGACGCGCACGTCTGATCACAGAGGGAAATATTGTGCTTACATTAGGTAGTGGAAACGGCGGGATCAGGTTTCGAGTTCAGGGTTCTGGGGCCGTTCGAGGTGCTGCGGGACGGCGTTCCCGTGCCGATCCGGGCGGCCAAGCTGCGGACGTTGCTCGTGTCACTGCTGCTCGACGCCAACAAGACGGTCCCCGTCGAGACGCTGATGGACCACCTGTGGGGAGAGGCCCCGCCCGGCGGTGCCAGGAACACCCTGCAGAACTACGTGCTGCGCTGCCGGCACCTGCTGGGGTGCGCCGGGGATGACGGTCCCCTGCTGACCTGCCCGCGCGGCTACCTGCTCAGGGTGGACGGTGACCGGCTCGACCTGCACCGCTTCGACACCCTGACCAGCCGCGCCAGGGCCGCGGCCGCGGCCGGCTCCATGGTGGCGGCGTCGGCGCTGCTGGGAGAGGCACTGCGATCGTGGCGCGGGGAACCGCTACAGGACATCCCGTCGGAGACGCTGCGACGGGATGTCGCGCCCGTGCTGGCCGAGCGCAGGCTGGACGCGCTCCAGTCCCGCATCGAGGCCGATCTGGCGCTGGACCGCCACGAGGAGGTGCTCCCCGAGCTGCGAAGGCTGACCGTCGCACATCCGCTCCGGGAGCGGTTCTGGGCACAGCGGATGCTGGCGCTGTACCGGTCGGGACGCCAGGCCGAGGCCCTGCGCTGCCACCACTCCGTCAGGGAGATCCTCGCCGAGGAACTCGGCGTCGATCCCGGCGCGGAACTGCGGGAGCTGCACCAGCGGATTCTCAACAACGATCCCGCACTCACCGCCAAGGGCCCCTCCGGCAATCTCCCCAGCGAGATGACGACCTTCGTGGGCAGGGAACGGCAGCTCACCGACGCCGGGCGGCTACTGGAGACCAGCCGCCTGGTCACGCTGACCGGGGTGGGCGGGGTGGGCAAGACCCGGCTGGCGCTGCGGCTGGCCGCACAGGTGTCGCCCGCCTTCCCTGACGGGGTGTGGGTCGCCGACCTCGCCCCGCTGGCCGAGCCCGAACTGCTCGACCGGACGGTGGCGCAGGCTCTCGGAATCCGCGACCAGTCCGCGCGCCCCTGCGTGGACATCCTGATCGAGCATCTGCGTGACAGCAGGACGTTGCTGGTGCTGGACAACTGCGAGCACATGGTGAGGGCGGCGGCGACGTTGGTGACCGTGCTCCTGCGCGCGGTGCCCGGTCTGCGGGTGCTGGCCACCAGCCGGCAGCGGCTCGGCGTTCAGGGCGAGCACGTCCTGCCGGTGCCACCCCTCGCCGTACCGCCCATGACGCCGGTGAGTGAGGACGTCGAGCCACCGCTGACCCGCTACGAGGCGGTGACGCTGCTGGCCGACCGCGCCGCGGCCTCGGCCCCGGACTTCCGGATCACGCGACACAACCGCGGTGTCATCGCGCAGTTGTGCGGGCGGCTGGACGGTGTCCCGCTGGCCATCGAGCTGGCGGCGGTCCGGCTGGGGACGCTCTCGGCAGAGGAGATCCTCGACCGGCTCGACGACCGGTTCCGGCTGCTGGCCGACAACGACGCCGGGAACGCGCCCCGCCATCACCGGACTCTGGGAGGCGTCGTCGGCTGGAGCCACGACCTGTGCACCGAGCACGAGCGGCTGCTCTGGGCACGGCTGTCGGTCTTCTCCGGCGGGTTCGACCTGGAGGCGGCCGAGGCGGTGTGCTCCGGTGCGGGCATCGACCGCCACGACGTCATCGACGTTCTGGCGGCCCTGGCGCACAAGTCGATCCTGGTCGTGAGCACCCGGGGCGGCAGGACGCGTTACAGCCTGCTGGAGACCATCCGCCAGTACGGCAGGCAGCGTCTGGTCGACCTCGGTCAGGAGACCGCGGTGCGGCGACGCCACCGTGACCACTACCGGAGCACCGTCGCACGGGCCGCGGCCGACTGGTGCGGTCCCCGCGAGGTCGAGTGGTTGTCGCGGCTGCGGCAGGAACTGCCGAACCTCCGGACGGCACTGGACTTCTGCGTCACCGAGCCCGGCGAGGCCCGGAGCGGGCTGGAGATCACCGCCAACCTCACCCGGACCCGGTTCTGGTTCTTCAGCAGCACCATCGGCGAGGGCCGCCACTGGCTGGAGCGCGGGCTCGCGCTCTCTCCGCGCCCGCCGGACCCGCTCCAGATCGGCGCGGTGGCCCTGGCCGCCTGGATCGCCCTCTGCCAGGGCGACAAGCGGGGCGCCGAGGAGTTCCTGACCCGCTGCCGCCGCCTGACCTCGCGGTTCCCCGATGGTGACGCCCCCGCCGCCGTCACCTACGTCGAGGGCGCCCACGCGCTGCTCATCCACGGCGATCCGCGGTCCATCCCGCTGCTGGCGAAGGCGAGGGACCGGTTCCTGGCGGACGGCGCGACCGGTGACGCCCACATGGCGACGATGCTCTGGGCCATGGCCTGCGCCTTCCTCGGGGACCGGGATACCGCCGTCGCCGCCGGTGACGCCTACCTGGCCGACGCCGAGGCACACGGCGGGGCCTGGGCCTACTCCTGGGGGCTGTGGGGCCTCGGTCTCGCGGAGTTGCGGCACGGCGACCTGGTACGGGCCGCCGCGCTTTTCCGCGACTCGCTGCGCCGCCAGCACGACATCGACGACCGCTGGGGGCCCGTGTGGGGCCTTGAGACGCTCGCCTGGACCATCGCCGCCGCCGGCCGGCACGACCACGCCGCCGAACTGCTCGGCGCCGCACACCGGTTGCGGCGCACGAGCGGGGTGGCGCTCATCGGGCTGCGACCGTTTCACGACGCCCACGCCGAGGCCGACCACCTGGTACGGCATGCACTCGGTACGCGCGCCTATACCGCGGCCTTCGAGCGGGGGGCCAGGCGTGAGAATGTCATCGACCTCACCTGCGTACCCCCGTGACGAGGTCCCCCCACCCGCTCGGGCCCCCGCCTGATCTGACCGCCGCCGGTTTGAGCTGTCAGCCGTTCGCTGATTCCCGATGTTCGTCGGTGAGGATCGGCGAACCACCGCGTTGCCGGGGTTCCTTTCTCATCGGTGCGTGCGCCGGGTCCTGCTCTCCCGCCCGTTTCAGGATGACCCGTAATACCGCGGGTTGGGAACTGTCAACGTGCCCTTCGTGCAGAAGTCACAGCTGATCCAGGTGTCGGCGTAGGTGACCTTGATATCGGTGATTCCCGCGCGGTGGAATCCGCTGTAGCGAGAAAAAGAACAGTTGCGGCCGGTGTCCTTGAAAGTCCCCAGGCTCACGTAGCCGTTGTCCCCGTAGGTGCCGGCCCTGTGCCCCTGCAGCCGAACCTTGACCCCCCGGCCGTTCCCCCAGGTGTCGGTGACGCAGATGGATCCGGAGACCGAGCCCTTGGAGTTCCAGTCGATCCACAGATGGGTCACACCCGTCTGACCCGACTTGTTCCCGTACCCCGCGCCCGAGTTTCCGTACGTTTTGATCTCACAGTAGGTGGTGTCCGCGTCGGTCGCCTTACAGGTGGCCATGGACCGCGCCTGTGCCGCCGTGCCCGGAATAAGAATGAAGGCCATGGCCGCCCCGATGGCCACGAGCGATCCGCCGATTCTCTTGAAGCCGGTCATTTCTCTCCCCGTGGTTCTGATCTGCGGAAAATGGGTCGCTTCCCGCTCAATACACAGGTTGAGATGCGACGCGCCACAGATTGGTTCACCGTGGATTACCCCAAAATCCATCTTTCGTGATTTTCGTGGGCTGGTTGAACCGTTCGGCGGTGGACCGGGCCGCCGGATTTCAGGAGCCGTGCCGGTCTACCGGAACCGTACGGGAAGCCGGTCGGGGCAGATGTGCCGGCCGTTCTCGTAGTCCAGGTGTCCTGGTCGACCGGCGTCCAGAACCGGAACGTCTCCTCAACGGCGGCAGGCCGCAAGACGCGGTCACCACCTTCGCGTCACGGGCCGGGGGAACCACGGGAGGAGCGGGATCGTTGGACGAGGTGATCGACTCATCGTCTTCGGCCGATACGGCCGGCGGTCCCCCTTGGGAGTGCGACATGGCAGTGACCGGCATCATCTCCGCCCTCATCGTCGGCATCGTGATCGGAGCACTCGGTCGTCTGGTGGTCCCGGGACGCCAGTCCATCCCGATCTGGCTGACCATCGTGATCGGCATCGTCGCCGCGTTCATCGGCACCGCCATCGCCACGGTGCTGGGGGTGGCCGACACCCGGGGAATCGACTGGATCGAGCTGGGCCTCCAGGTCGCGGTGGCCGCCGGCGGCGTGGTGACCGCGGTGAAGATGTACGGCAGGCGGCAGATCCGCTGACCTGTTCCGGGCGCCCCCGCCCCGTCTCTCCCACCGGCTCACGTTCACCGGGCCCGGCAGCAGGGCTCCGCAGCGAGGACCTCGGACCGGTGAGGGGATTCCGCCATCGCACCAGCGGGGGCCGAGCAGGTCCTCCAGGCCGATCCTGCGGTAGACCTCGGCGCGAACCCGGTCACCGACGGCGTTGACCACCTCGGCGCCGTCGTCGACCGGCCCTTCCTCTATCCGAATGCTGCCCGAATGCCGAGTTCAGATGATTCCGCCGTTGACCCGGAGCACCTGGCCGTTGACCCAGCGGGCGGGGCCCGCCAGGAAGGCCACGGCCTCGGCGATGTCGGCGGGCCGGCCCAGCCGCTCCAGTGGCGGCTGGGCGGCCATCCTGGCGACGGTCTCCTCGTCCTTGCCCTTCAGGAAGAGGTCGGTGGCGGTGGGCCCGGGGGCGACGGTGTTGACGGTGATGTCCCTGCCACGCAGTTCGCGGGCCAGGATGAGGGTCAGGCCCTCGACGGCCCCCTTGGACGCGACGTAGGCGCCGTACCCGGGAAGGGCCAGCCCGATGACCGAGGTGGAGAAGGTGATCAGGGCACCCCCTCGGCGCAGCCGCCGTGCGGCCTGCTGGGCGACGGCGAAGGTACCGCGTACGTTGACGCGCAGTATGCGGTCCAGCACGTCCAGGTCGAGCTCGGCGAGCGGGGTGGGCGGGTTCATGATCCCGGCGGCGTGGACCACCACGTCGACGCCGCCGAAGGTCTGTTCTGCTACGTCGAAGAGCGCGGCGACCGCCTCGGTGTCGCCGACGTCGGCGCGGACGGCGAGTGCCTGGCCGCCCTTGCCGACGACCTCCTGGACCGCGGCCTGCCCCTCGGCGTCGTTGCTCACGTAGTTGACCACGACGGCGTATCCGTCGGCGACGAGCCGGTCCACGACCTGGCGTCCGATGCCGCGTGAGCCTCCGGTGACGATGGCGACGCGGGCTGCCGTGCTGCTCATGATCGTTCACTCCCCCAGGAATTTGTGTACACTATGTATATACATGACTGTAGACACAATGTCCATATATTTCCTGGAGGTAGCCGGTGACGCAGTCCCCCGAACCCATCCGGCGCGGACGCGGACGCCGGCCGGCCGCCGAGGTGCGACGTGAGATCCTGCGTGCGGCCGGCGAACTCCTGCTCACCGAGGGGATGGCCGCCTTCACCATCGAGAAGGTCGCGGCGCTGGCGGGGGCGAGCAGGGTGACGCTCTACAAGTGGTGGCCCTCCAAGGGGGCGCTGGCGCTCGACGGCTACTTCGACGCCGTCGGCCCCACCCTGGCCTTCCCCGACACCGGCGACATCGCCGCCGACCTCACCGCGCAGCTGCGGGCCTTCGTCCACCTGATGCGCGACACCCGGGCCGGGCGCGTGATGCCGGAGCTCGTCGGCCACGCCCAGACCGACCCCGAGCTGTCGGCGCTCCTTCGCGAGCGCTACTCGGCACCGCGCAGGGCACTCGCCGTCGAGGCACTGGAGCGCGCCAAGCAGCGCGGGCAGCTACGCGAGGACGTCGACCCCGAGGTGGTCGTCGACCAGCTCTGGGGCGCCTGCTACCACCGCCTCCTCATCCCCGACCAGCCCCTCACCGACGAGTTCGCCGAGGCCCTCGTCAGGAACCTGCTGGCCGGGATCGGCCGCCGATGACCCGTCTCCCCTGCCGGTCCGAAGCTCCTGGCTGAAAGTGGGAGCGCCGTCCGTTCCGCCCCTCAACCGAGGACGGCGTCCAGCAGGAGGGAACCCGCGCCGAGGAGGGCGGCATCGGGGCCGCCACGGGTGACGGCGATCTCCAGGTCGCGGGTGGCCAGCGGGAGGCAGCGTTCGTAGACGGCGGCGCGGATGGAGGAGATCAGCGGCTCGGCGGTGGAGAGGCTGCCGCCGACGACGATGGCGTCGGGATTGAGGAAGTTGACCAGGACGGTGAGCACCTCGCCGATGAGGCGGCCCGCGTTCCTGACCAGGGCGGTGGCCTCGGGCACGCCGTCCTCGACCAGGGCGACGACGTCGCCCGGGCGTCGCGTCGCGATGCCGAGCTCGGACAGGGCGCCCATGAGCGCGGCGCCGCTCGCGTAGGCCTCCAGGCAGTCGGGGTGGCCGCACGAGCACATGGTGGAGGAGTCGGTCCTGACCCGGACGTGGCTGATGTCGCCGGCCGCACCCCTGCCCCGGTGCAGGCGGCCGTCGACGATCACGCCGCACCCTATGCCGCTGCCGGCCTTGAGCACCATGAGGTTGTCGCACCCGGGCCATGAGCGGGCCTCGCCGACGGCCAGGAGGTTGGCGTCGTTCTCGACGAGCACCGGCAGGTCGTAGTGCGCGCCGAGATGCTCGGCGACGGGGAAGTTGTGCCAGCCGGGCATGCGCGAGGGAGACACCACCCGGCCGCTGGCGGGGTCGACGGGGCCGGGTATGCCGGTGCCGACGCCTCGCAGGGGGGCGCCGGGCGGGCCGTGGGTCAGCAGCAGCTCGTCGAACGAGGCGGCCATCCAGTCGAGGGTCGCCTCGGGGCCGAGCGCTATGTCGCAGGCGCGCTCCTCGACGACGAGGGGGGCGCCGCTGAGGTCGAGCAGGCCGAAGCGGGCGTGGTGCGCCCCGAGGTCGGCCACCGCGAGCAGGCCGGCGGTCGGGCTGACCCGCAGCCGCCGGGGCCGCCGCCCGCCCCTGGAGGCGCCCGAGCCCTCCTCGACGAGGAGCCCGGTGTCGATCAGCTCCTCGACGCGCAGGGAGACGCTCGACGCCGCCAGGCCGGAGATGCGGGCCAGCTGGGCACGCGACTCGGCGTGGCCGGTGGCGACAAGACGCAGAAGGTCGCCCTGCGCTCCCCGCACCAGCAGCCGCTCTTTGCCTGACATGGACTAGAGGAATACCACGTCTGTACTTACTACGGCAACATGTTGACTTCCATAAGAATCATCTATTACCTTCCGCTTTGTCTTCGATTTCGAAGGAAGATGGCAATGATTCAGGTCAAAGGGTTGAACAAGTGGTTCGGCGATCATCACGTGCTGCGCGACATCGACCTTGATGTGGCGCGAGGCGAGGTCGTCGTGGTGGTCGGCCCCTCCGGGTCGGGCAAGTCCACGCTGTGCCGCTGCCTCAACCGGCTGGAGCCCGCCGGGTCCGGAGACATCCTCGTCGACGGCGTACCCGCCCCCGTGGAGGGCCGGGAACTGGCCAGGCTCCGGGCCGACGTCGGCATGGTGTTCCAGTCGTTCAACCTCTTCCAGCACAAGACCGTGCTGGAGAACATCGTGCTCGCGCCGATGAAGGTCCGGGGCGACTCCCGCACCGAGGCCGAGGCGTCGGCGCGGGATCTGCTGGCGCGCGTCGGCATCGCCGAGCAGGCGGGAAAGCTGCCAGCGCGGCTGTCCGGTGGGCAGCAGCAGCGGGCCGCCATCGCCCGCGCGCTGGCCATGCGGCCCAAGGTGATGCTCTTCGACGAGCCCACCTCCGCACTCGACCCGGAGATGGTCGGTGAGGTGCTGGACGTGATGGTCCAGCTCGCCGCCGACGGCATGACCATGGTCGTCGTCACCCACGAGATGGGCTTCGCCCGCAGGGCCGCCGACCGCGTGGTCTTCATGGACGCCGGCCAGATCGTCGAGACGGGCGAGCCCGGCGCCTTCTTCGAGGCTCCTCAGACAGACAGGGCCAGGGACTTCCTGGCCAAAGTTCTCACTCACTGATCGAAAACGATCGAAAAGGATGGTGGGCCCGATGGTGTCCATGAAGCGGCTGGCCGCTGTCGCCGCTGTGTCCATGCTCGGCCTCTCGGCCTGTGCCGGTACGGACTCGGGAAGCCCTGCCGTACCAGGTGAGGCCAAGGGCGGCGACCTGATCGCCTCGGCGCCGGTCGCGGCCGCCGCGGACATCCTGCCCGGCTCCACGATGGAGAAGATCAAGCAGCGCGGCGAGCTGATCGTCGGCGGGTCGCTCGACGCGCCACTGCTGTCGCAGCAGAACCCGACGACCGGCGAGGTCGAGGGGTTCGACGCGGACATGGGCAAGGCGCTCGCCAAGTACATCATCGGCGAGCCCAAGGTGAAGATCGTCAACTCCGCCTCGGAGACTCGCGAGGCGCTGCTCGGCAACGGCACCGTGGACGTCGTCTTCCAGACCTACACGATCACCCCGGAGCGGGCCGAGCAGGTCTCCTTCGCCGGACCGTACTACTCCTCCGGGCTGAGCCTCGCGGTCAGGAAGGGCACCACGGGCATCACCAAGCCCGAGGACCTGAACGGCAAGACCGTCATCGCCGGAGCCAACACCCCGGCCATCCCGGCGATCAAGAAGCTCGCCCCGCAGGCCAAGATCGTGACGTTCGGCAGCGACCCCGAGTGCGTGCAGGCCCTCAAGCAGGAACGCGGCGACGCCTACGTCCAGGATGAGACGCTCCTGGTCGCCAACGCGCAGAAGGACTCCTCGATCCAGGTCGTCGGCAGCCCGTTCACCACCGACCCGTACGGCATCGGCCTCAAGCACGGTGACGACCAGTTCAAGAAGTTCGTCAACGACTGGCTGAAGAAGATCCAGGCCGACGGCCTCTGGCAGAAGACCTGGAAGCAGTCTCTCGGCACGGTCGTGCAGGGCGAGGCTCCCACCCCGCCGCAGATCGGATCGGTGCCGGGGTCCTGATGTCCGCCCTCCTGGATCACCTGCCCGAGTTCTGGCAGGGGCTGGTCGTGACCCTTCAGCTGACCGCGGCGTCCTTCGTCGGCGCCGCGGTGGTGGGGCTCGTGATCACCGCCATGCGGGTCAGCCCGGTCGGCGTCCTGCGCGGGATCGGCACGGCCTACGTGGAAACCTTCCAGAACCTGCCACTGCTGGTGCTGCTGGTGCTCGCCGTCTTCGGCCTGCCCGAGATCGGCCTCAAGGCCGACCTGCTGGTGACGGCCATGATCGTCATCGCGCTCTACGAGGCCGCCTACATCGCCGAGGCCCTGCGCTCCGGCGTCAACGCGGTCTCCGCGGGGCAGGGCGAGGCGGCCCGCGCGCTCGGGCTGACCTTCGGCCAGTCCCTGCGCCACGTGGTCCTGCCGCAGGCGCTGCGCACGGTGATCCAGCCGGTCGGCAACATCTTCATCGCGCTGACGATGAACACCTCGCTCGCCGCCGCGGTCGGCGTGGTCGACCTGACCGCCGCGGCCAACCGGGTGAACCTCACGGAGGCGCAGCCCATCCCGATCTTCGTCGGGGCCGGCCTGGCCTACGCGCTGATCGCCGCCTGCGCCGGGTTCGTCACCGGGCGGCTCGAACGACGGCTGGTGGTGGTCCGGTGAGCGTACTGTCTCCCGACGGAGCGGTGAGTGTCCGGGCCCCCGGCGGGCCGGTCGCCGCTCAGGCCGCGGGCTCGGGCGAACCGGCGGTGGTCCGGTGAGCAACCTGCTCTTCGACCAGCCGGGGCCGCGCGCCCGCCGCAGGATACGGATCGCGACCGTGGTGGGGGCGGTCGCGGTGCTGGCTCTGCTGGTGCTGGCGGTGCGCCAGTTCGCCGCCAACGGCCAGCTCGACGCCGACCGCTGGTCGCCGTACGCGACCTGGCCGATGTGGCGCTATCTGCTGAACGGGCTGTGGGCCACCGCGCTCGCCGCCGTCGTCTCGGCCGCGCTGGCGATGGCCGCCGGACTGGCGCTGGCCCTCGGGCGGTTGTCGCGGCGCAGGTGGGTACGCGTGCCCGCCGCGGCGTACGTGGAGGTCGTGCGGACCATCCCGGCGCTGCTGCTGGTATACGTCGTGCTGTTCGCGCTGCCCCGCTACGGGCTGGACCTGCCGCTGTTCTGGAAACTCGTGGTGCCGCTGGCGGTCTCGAACGCCGCGGCGTTCGCGGAGATCTTCCGCGCCGGGGTGCTGTCCGTGGAGCGCGGCCAGGGCGAGGCCGGGCTCGCGGTCGGGCTCACCCAGGGCCAGACCATGCGCCTGATCGTGCTGCCGCAGGCGGCCCGGCGGGTGCTGCCCTCGATCGTCAGCCAGTCGGTCGGCCTGCTGAAGGACACCTCGCTGGGCTTCGTGGTCAGCTACGCCGAACTGCTCTACAGCGGCAAGGTCCTGGCGACCTACAACGGCCTGCTCATTCAGACCTACATCGTCGTCGCGCTGATCTACCTGGTGGTCAACGCGTCGCTGTCCAAGCTCGCCCGTACCCTCGACGCCCGTGACACCCCGGGGGCCCGTCGGCTCAGAAGGAGACCCGCCCGTGCCTGAACTCGTCCCGCTCGCGGAGGTGGTGCGCTCCGGATTCGTGGAGAGCGTGCACTTCGGCAGTGCCGTCGCCCTCGCGCCCGACGGCACCGTGGCCGTCGCCAGGGGAGCGGTCGGCGCGCCGGTGCTGCCGCGCTCCTCGGCCAAGCCGTTCCAGGCGCTGGCCTGCCTGCTGTCCGGGGCGGACCTGCACGGCCCCGGCCTGGCCATCGCCGCGGGCAGCCACACCGGTCAGGACTTCCACGTGCGACTGGTCGCCGAGATACTCGCCGGGGCCGGGCTCGGCTTCGAGGCCCTCGGCTGCCCCGTGGACTGGCCGGAGGACGAGGCCACCCGGCACATGCTGATCCGGGCGGGCCTGACGGCCTCGCGCGAGCGGATGAACTGCTCGGGCAAGCACGCCGCGATGCTCGCCGCGTCCGCCGCCTCCGGTTGGGAGACCGCCTCCTATCTGGACGCCGACCATCCCTTGCAGCGGCGGGTGCGTGCCGTGACCGAGGAGCTGTCTGGGGAGAGGGCGGCCCATGTCGCCGTCGACGGGTGCGGCGCCCCGCTGTTCGGGCTGTCGCTGACCGGGCTGGCCCGGGCCGTACGGGCCCTGGTCGTCGCCGAGCCGGGGACCGCGCCGCGGGCGGTCGCCGACGCGATGCGCGAGCACCCCGAGTACGTCGGCGGGACCGGGCACGTGAACACCTCGCTGATGCGGGCGCTGCCGGGGGCGGTGGCCAAGGGCGGGGCCGAGGGGGTTCTCGTCGTCGCGCTCGCCACCGGGCACGCGGCGGCCGTCAAGGTCATCGACGGGAGCCCGCGGGCCACGAGCGCGATCGCGCTGGCCGCGCTCAGGGCGGCCGGCGGGGACGTCGCGCCGGCGGCCGACTTCACGAGTGTTCCGGTACTGGGCGGGGGCCTACCAGTCGGTGAAATCCATGCTTTGGAGGAAAAATGAGTCTTACCTATGAAATCTGCATTGACAGCACCGCCGGCGCGCTCGCGGCCGAGCAGGCCGAGGCGCACCGCGTCGAGCTGTGCTCGGCCCTCTTCGAAGGGGGCCTGACCCCGACCCTCGGCACCGTCGAGGCGACCCTCGCGGCGGTCTCGACGATCCGGGTCCACGTGATCATCCGCCCCCGGGGCGGCGACTTCATCTACGACGAGTACGAGGTCGCGGCCATGGAGCGCGACGTGGCCACGGTCAGGGACGCGGGCGCGCAGGGCGTGGTGATCGGGGTGCTGACGCCGTCAGGCGAGGTGAACGTCGAGGTGGCCAAGCGCCTCATCGATGCGGCCGGGGGCCTCTCGATCACCTTCCACCGGGCCTTCGACATGACCGCCGACCCGTTCGCCGCCCTGGACACCCTCGCCGCCCTGGGCGTCGACCGGGTTCTCACCTCCGGCCAGGACGTCACCGCCCTGGAGGGCGCGCCACTCATCGCGTCCCTGGTCGAGCGGGCAGGCGACAGCCTGATCGTCATGCCCGGTGGCGGCATCACACCCCGCAACGTGCACCGCGTGGTCGAGGCGACGGGAGCCACCGAGATCCACTTCGCCGCCCTGGTCGACGCGCCCAGCCCCGCCGTCCACCGCAACCCCCACCCGTTCATGGGCGGGGAACTACGCCAGCCCGAGTACAGCCGCCTGATCACCTCGCCGCGCCTGGTCTCCGAGGTGATCGCCGCCTCTGGTACCTGACCTCCACCTCCGCCACCTGGATACCAAGCCACCAAGTTGCTATCCCCGACGCGGTGACCAGAGGTTGGGCACGACGTGCGGATGAGCGCGCTGTGCCCGTTCTGGGCGGTAGGCGGACTGCGGTAGTCGCTCAGCCTGGCGGTGACCGGGTTGTAGCGCATGATGAACGTCCTGGGGCGCCGTGTCTCGGTGGCGGCGGGGTGCGCTGGACGGGGGCGGCCACTGGATCGCCCCTATCCAAAGGATTTCATTAGTTAGATTTGTCATTCTTTGGGCTGTTTGGAGCTTATGTCGGGTATACCGGTAGAAATTCGCTTTCGCATGAAATCGAATTTCGCATGAAAACCGGAAGGGGGCATGGGTCATGATGAGACCCGCAAGCCTGGAGCAACACCCCGATCTCATCGAGATGCGGGCGAGGTACGAACGGGCGGGCTCCAGTTCGGTGGCGCAGGTCATCGACGGACTGGGCCTCCTGGCCGGGCTGTATCTGGCGATCTCTCCATGGGTGGTCGGTTTCAACGGCCTGTCCAGGCTCACCGTCAGCAACCTCGTCACCGGCCTCGCGGTCGCCGCCCTGGCCCTGGGATTCGCGTCCGCCTACGGCCGGACGTACGGGATCAGCTGGATCGTGCCGATCATCGGAATCTGGACCATCATCTCTCCCTGGGTCACCGGCTCGGCGACGACGGCGAACATCTGGAACAACGTCGTCACCGGCGTCGTCATCTTCCTGCTCGGGCTGGGAGCGGTGGCGGTGGGCTCCAAGAGAATGCCCGGCATGGGACAAAAGGGAGACATGTCCCACCGAGGAGACATGCCACACAGGACAGACATGCCCAGCAGGCCGGACATGCCCAACCGGCCGGACTTCCCCAACAGGCCATAGGTGGATGTGGCATCGGTGCGGCGGCGAAGGACCGCCCCGCCGATGCTGTACGGGACCTCCGCCTTCAAGCCGCCCCCGTTCCAACCGCCTCCACGAGGGGCGGCGGGGGTGCACAGTCCAAAGCAGCGGCATCTACCCGAGTCCCGCCAGGGAAACGACCTCACCGCGACAGCGGCCCAGCCTGGCCGGGGATGGCGGTAGCGGT
The DNA here is from genome assembly GCF_040298085.1 of Streptosporangium sp. NPDC001681. Classification (NCBI taxonomy): domain Bacteria; kingdom Bacillati; phylum Actinomycetota; class Actinomycetes; order Streptosporangiales; family Streptosporangiaceae; genus Streptosporangium; species Streptosporangium sp. NPDC001681. The sequence continues at coordinate 91,724 of NZ_JBEOZN010000016.1, forward strand.
GCTGTATCCAGATGAGCCCGGCCCCGACCGGGCTTCCGTCATCTTCGATCCGGCGGGGGTCAGGAGACGAGCTCGCGGTCCAGGTAGGCACGAAACTCCCTGACCTGGATGGTCGCACTGTACGGCTCCAGCCGGTCGGAGAATTTCTGGATGCGCCCGACCAGCCGAGGCGAGGTCAGTGATCCGGCCATCGGGATGGCCGTCCGCGCCGAGTCGATGGCCTGTTCCAGCTCACCCAACCCCAGACAGGCATCGGCGGCGCTGACCCGGCTGAGCTGGGCCGAGCGGAAGCGACGCTCACCGTACTCACGGAGAAACGGCCTCCACGCAGGCGGCGGACCGCCGATGAGCGACCAGCAGATGCCCGCCTCGGCGACGGGTTCCGTTGGCTCGAACCAGGCGACCCAGGCCGGATCTCGGTCGGTGGCGCCTTGGGCGTACAGCCGCTCAACTTCTGTGAGGAGTTGCTCTACCCGCTTGGCGCCGTGACCGTCGCCCGCGTCACTCATGTGCACCTGCAAGGCTGTCGCCCAGGCTTCCCTGCTCAAAAGCGGGCCATGGCACGCGGCGTGTCCTGGTCCCGTTGAGCGGTGTCCACGGCAGCCCTGGCCAGCCGTACCGCCCAGGCGGGCTGCTCCAGGTAGAGCGCCTGGATCGTCATGGTGGTCAGCACCCAGGCACCCGTCAGCGAGTCGCCGGCGATCTTCGCCAGTTTGAGCGCCTGACCGAAGTAGTGCTGGGCCTGCCCTTTACGCCCCAGATCGAAGGCGGTCCACCCGTTCGGGCATCCGCCTGACCTGCCCGCCGCTGTTGCGCCTGGGCCGCCGTTCAGTCCGTCTCCAACTCACGGACCCCGCCGACACGGCCGAGCGCGGCCAGGACGGATGACCTACTCGAAGAAGGTGTGCCGCTCACCGCGCCGACGTCTCCGTACGATCCGGATCCCGACCACCACGATGTCCACGACGGCGATGGCCGCCAGCACGGCCAGGGCCACGGCGAGCGCGGTGATCCCGGCCTGTGTCGCGAAGACCGCCAGAGCCGTACAGACCACCAGCCCGAAGATCGCCAGAGCGAGCCGCAGGTTCAGCGCGCTCTTCGGATGGTCATGCGTTCCCGGCTGCTCCTTCATGAGACCACCTCCGGGGCAATATCGATCTCCCCACCTGCCCATACCTGTGCAAGGGGGCATCTCCCAGCCCTTACCCAGGACATCCCGGATCACCCATGGGGTCATGCCGACGACGAAGCCTTCGCGTCAAGGAGGTGAAGCCGGGTAGGAAAACAGCGTTCGCGACGCAAGGAGGGGCCAGGTGGCCGCACATCAGCTGGTCAACGACCCGCAGGAGCTCGTCGCCGAGGCGCTCGAAGGGCTGGAGCTCAGCCGGCGGGGGCGGCTGCGCTGGAACCGCGACCCCAGCTTCGTCATCAGGGCCGATGACCGGCGGCCGTACAAGGTGGGCGTGCTGTCCGGCGGCGGCTCCGGGCACGAGCCCCTGCACACCGGTTTCGTGGGGTACGGGATGCTGGACGCCGCGGTGCCGGGAGCCGTCTTCGCCAGCCCCACCGCGATCCAGATCCAGGCGGCCACCGAGGCGGTCGACGACGGCCGGGGCGTCGTCCACGTGGTCAAGAACTACACCGGTGACGTGCTGAACTTCACCATCGCCGCCGAGGTCTCCGGCGGCATCCGGACCGAGACCGTGCTCGTCGACGACGACCTGGCCACCGACACCTCCGTCGAGGGCGGCCCGGGGCGGCGGGGCACCGCCGCCGTCGTCGCCGTCGAGAAGATCTGCGGCGCCGCCGCCGAGCGGGGCGCCGACCTGTCCACGGTGGCCGCGCTCGGCCGCCGCGTCGCGGGCAACGCCCGGACCATGTCCCTGGCCCTGCGGGCCTGCACCCACCCCGGCCAGTCCGTACCCTCGTTCGACCTGGAAGTGGGCCAGGTCGAGTTCGGCGTCGGCATCCACGGCGAGCGGGGAGTCCGGAAGATCCCCGTCGCCCCCGCCGACGAGCTGGTGGCCGCGCTGACCGAGCCGGTCGCCGACGACCTCGGGCTGAGCAGGGGGGACGCGGTCTTCGTGATCGTCAACGGCCTCGGCGCCACCCACCAGCTGGAGCTCCTGACCGCCTACCGGCAGGTGACCCGGCTCCTCGACGCACGAGGTGTCACCATCGCCCGGCAGCTCGTGGGCTCCTACGTCACCGCTCTGGACATGGCGGGCTGCTCGGTCACCCTGATCCGCGCGGACGAGGAGCTCGTCGGCCTGTGGGACGACCCGGTGCGCACCGCGGCCCTCACCTGGTGACCCGCCCACGGCTCCGGCGGTCGGCGACGGTCAGCTGACCGGCCCCACCCCGGCCCGGTTCTCCGCATATGGAGCATCGTCGCAGGTCAGCCACCCTGTGAGAGCGAATCGACCGGCCTCGCGTCCCGTCCCGGTACTCGAAGGAGAAACCCATGAACGACCTCGAACCCCAGGCCGTGTTGTCGTGGATCGAGCGGTTCATCATCCGGATCGACGATCGGGTTCAGGAGTTGACCGAGCTGGACCGCCGCAGCGGGGACGGCGACTTCGGCACCAACATGGTCACCGCGCTCACCAGGGCCAAGGCGAAGCTCTCCCCCGCCCCCGCCGACGCCGGGGCGCCGTTCTCCAGCCTCTCGACGGCCTTCCTCGAACACTCCGGCGGCACCAGCGGGCCGCTGTTCGGCATGTGGTTCCGCGAGTTCGCGCTGGCCGGGCAGGGCAGTCCGGCCTTCACCACGGCCCTGCTCGCCGACGCCGCCAGGAACGGAGTGGCCACGGTCCGCAGGCTGGGCTCCGCCTCCGTGGGCGACAGGACGATGGTCGACGCCATGGCCCCGGCGGCGGACTCCCTGGCCGAGGCGGCGGGGAACGACGTCCCCGCGGTGGAGGCACTGCGGTCGGCGGCGGAGGCGGCCCGCGCCGGAGCCGACTCCACCTCCTCGATCACCGCCCGCCGGGGCCGGGCCAGCTACGTCGGCGAGGCCGCCCTGGGAGCCCCCGACCCCGGGGCCGTCGCGGTCGCCCTGTTCTTCGAGTCCGCGGGCTGACCCCTGCCTCCACACCGGTAGACAAAGGGCGCCTCGACCGAGCCCGAGGCCGTGGTCCGCTGCGCCAGGCTGCGCAGCGCGGTGTCGGACGAGCGACAGCGGCCCCACCGGGCCGGAAGGCGACGTCCCCGGCGGAAGGTCAGCCCTGGTCGAGCACCACGCGGTCGGTGAGACCCGTGGCATCGCACGCGACCTCGGGGAGCGGCACCAGACCGAGCCACCAGGTCAGCGCGGCCATCTGGATGCGGTCGCGCAGGTTCAGCTTGGCAAGTATCCGCGAGACGTGTGACTTCACCGTCGCCTCCGAGACCGAGAGCTCACGGGCGATCTCCCGGTTGGACTTGCCGAGGCCCACCGCGCGGACGACCTGGAGTTCGCGCCCGCTCAGGTCACTCAGTTCGGGCGGGATCGCCTCGGGTGACTGCATCAGGGGAAGGATGAGGAAGTTGTCGATCAAGCGCCGGATGGTGGGCGGGGCGAGGTACGCGGCCCCCCTCGTGACAGCGTAGATGGCGTTGAGCCACTCCCCCGCCCTGCAGTTCCTCACCAGGAACCCGCTCGCCCCCGCCCGGAGGGCGTTCACCAGCACCACGTCGGAGTCGCGGTCGGCGATCACTATCACCGCCACCTCTGAGCAGGTGGCGCTGCCCCGAAGGGCACGCACGACCTCCACCCCGTCCATGTCGGGGAGTTCCGCCGCCGTTATGACGACGTCGGGCCGGGTGCAGGCCGCTATGGGGAGCGCGTCGCGGCCGTTTCGCACCTCGCCGACCACTTCGAGGTCGCTCTCGGATGCGACGATGTCACAGACCCCCCGCCGGGCGATCTCCTGCTCGTCCACCAGCAGGATCCGGGTCTTGACGCCCCCCATGACATCCCCCATCAGGTCATCCAAATATCTAATTAGCGACCAAATAGTAACAAATGCCTACTGGCGAGTAAACCTGTGAGTCAAGTTAAGACTCAATCTTATTTCGGCTCATTCATATCTACATAACGCGCGTTGCGCTATTAGGTAATAATTTCCACCTGGCGGCAGATGTGCAAACACCTCTACCACCAGGTGGTATTTCATGTTTTATATCTCCGCACTCTCCATGTGAATCCGCAGGCTCCTGGGACGCATGTCGGTCCACGCGCGTTCCACGTGGTCGAGGCACTCGGACTTCGAACCGCTGAACCCGGCGGGGTGCCAGCCCTCCGGACGTGGCCGCCGGCAGGGCCATACGGAGTACTGCTCCTCGTCGTTCACGACGACCTCCCACCGCTCGACCGTCTCATTCATACGATCACCTCCATATCGCACTCGATTTCCCGGTCGGGACCGTCGTTCCGGCTGTCCGCAACGCCGCGGCGAAGACCTCCACGGCATACTCGATATCCTTCGAATCGACCCCGGAGTGGGTGACGGCCCGGATCCTTCCATGGCCCAGTTCTGCGATTCGCACCCCCGACGCCTCGGCTCGGGATATGAAAAGCCGCTGCTCCACCCCGGGATGGGTGATCCTGAAGAAGACCATGTTGGTCTCGGGAGGGGAGGCGATCTCCACCCCCTCCAGCTCCGCGAGCCCCTGAGCCAGCTGACGGGCGTTGGCGTTGTCCTCGGCGAGCCGGGTGGGCATCTCCTCCAGCGCGACGAGGCCCGCGGCGGCGAGCACGCCCGCCTGCCGCATACCCCCGCCGAGCATCTTGCGGGCGCGCCGGGCCCGCCGTATCAACGGCCCGGTGCCGACCGCGACGGAGCCGACGGGCGCCCCCAGCCCCTTGGAGAGGCAGAACTGCACTGAGTCCGCATGGGCTGCGATGGTCTCGGGCGGTGTCGCGGCGGCGATCGCGGCGTTGAAGAGGCGGGCTCCGTCCAGGTGCAGCGGAATGCCGCGCTCGCCTACCAGGCGGGCGGCGTCGGCGAGATACGGGAGCGCGAGCACCCGCCCTCCGCAACGGTTGTGCGGATTCTCCAGGCACAGCAGGGCCGGCAGCGCGAACTGGGGATCCTCGGGGTCGTCGGGGAAGGCCGCCGCCACGTCGTCGAGAGCCAGGGTGCCGTCCTCCGCGGTGGGGAGCGGGTAGTAGACCACGCCTCCGCACACCGAGGCACCCCCTGCCTCATAAACGTATATATCCGATTCATCCCCGACGATGACCTTGCTGCCGCGAGGGCAGTGCGCCAGCAGGCACACGAGGTTGGCCATGGTGCCGCTGGGCAGGAAACAGGCCGCCTCCTTGCCCAGCAGTTCGGCGGCCCTGCGCTCCAGCGCCCTGACCGTGGGGTCCTCGCCATAACAGTCATCGCCCACCTCCGCCCGTGCCATGGCTTCGAGCATGTGCGGGCTGGGCGTGGTGAAGGTGTCGCTGCGCAGTTCCACGGTTCTTCCCGTGGGAGCCACGTCAGACGTCGTCATGTGCTTCCCTCTCCTCGGCTGCCTGGTACGGGTGGGTGGCCAGCGGGTCGGCGATCCCGCAGATCTCCGTGACCGCGTGGCTGAGCCGTTTCCCGGCCTCCCGCCGCCACCGCGAACCCTCGCCCAGCTCCGTACGGATGTCCTGCCACCGGGCGCGGAGCTCGCCCAGCCCGTACGCGAACGACCTCGGGCCTGGCCCGGCTCCGTAGTCGGTCTGCGCGCGCACGGCTCCGGGGTCGTCGAGCTGGGCGGAGAGCGGCGTCGCGTCGCCCACCCGCGCCGCCACCGCCTCGACGAGCGAGCCGCCCCGCTCCTCCAGGACCGCGCGGACGGCGGCCCCCACCTCGTGGTGCGCCCGGCGGAAGGGCATCCCGGAGCCGGCGAGCCGCTCCGCGATCGCCGTCGCGGTGGTGAGACCGGCCCTGGCCCTGCGCAGGCCCGCCTCGGAATTGGGTGTCGTGCCGCTGACGGCCATGCGCAAGATGATCACTGCACGGGTGGTCTCGTCGAGCGCCTGCCACACGTGGGAGACGGCCTCGGTCCCCGCGGAGATGGAGTTCGTGAACGAGGTCCCCCGTACCCCTGCCACTGCGGCGACGAACCCGCCGAGCGCCGCCGCCGTCTTGCCCTGGACGTGTTCCAGGACGAAGGCGTTGCGCTTCTGGGGCATCATCGAACTGGAGCCCACCAGGTGGTCGGGGACGGTCACCATGTCGAACTCCGCGGTGGACCAGAGCAGCAGGTCGCGGGCGGCGCGGTCCAGCGTCGTACCCAGCGTCGCCGACGCCGCCAGCAGCCGCAGCACGACGTCCCTGGACGCGACGGCGTCCACGCTGTTCAGCGACGGGGCCGCGAACCCCAGTAGCCGTGCCGTGCGCGCCGGATCGATCGGCAGGGTGGTTCCTCCGACCGCCCCCGCACCGAGCGGGCACTCCCGCAGTGCCTCGGCCGCCTGCAGCAGAGCCCGGGCATCACGGCTCAGCGCGGCACACAGGCCGAGCAGGTAGTGCCCGTATGTGATCGGCACCGCCGCCTGGGAGTGCGTATAGGCGGGCATCACGACCTCCTGGTAGCGGCGCGCCCTGTTGAGCGTCACCACGCCCAGCCTCACCAGGCCGGACAGGAGCGCCTGGCAGGGATCGCGCAGCCGGATCTTCAGGCAGGTGGCGTTGAGATCGTTACGGGAGCGGGCGGTGTGCAGGACCCCGCCCGTCCCCTCTCCCAGACGCTCGATCAGGTGGTGCTCGTAGGCCAGGTAGACGCCGCGCGCCATGGGCCTGCCGTCGAGCGGGGCGTAGTCCCGTCGCCGGAGGTCGACGACCGCCGCGAGGAGTCCGGCACCGGCTGCCCTGTCGACGATCCCGCGCTCGACCAGCATGACCACGTGTGCGAGGTCCACGAGGGAGACGCCGTCGAGTTCGGTCTTCCAGCCCGGACGACCCGGGGGAGGCGGTTCCAGCAGCATGCGGCGTATCTCGGCGGAGACGGGGACCTTCAGCCGCCCGGTGTCATCTTCCACCGTCCTCCTCCTCACCGTCGATCACCGGCCGGATCAGCCGGGCCGCCTCCTCCGCGGCCCCGGCGGCGCGCCGGATGTGGGCCTCGCGGGTCATCACGTGCCCGATGCGATCCCGAAAGTCACCGGCAGGGCACAGCGCGCTTCCCAGCTCCCGGTACAGCGACACCTCCGTGACCTCAGGGACCTGCCGGGCCCGTTCCAGCCCGGTGAACCCCTTCAGCACCCCCGCCCGCTCCATCAGGAGAAACCGGATCGCGGCGGCGCCCGAGGCCTCCGGCCGGATCCGCGGCGTGCCTCCCGCCGCCCCGCGGACGGTTTCCGTGATGAGGTCGACGCCGATGGCCTCGTGGACCAGCCTCGGGATCCAGCCTCCGGCCAGCCTCGGGTTCACCTCGATGAGCCGCGGCCCCGAGGGCCCCAAGCGCAGCTCGACATGTGCGGGCCCGGTGGTGAGGTCGAGGTTTCGCACGGCGGCCGAGGCGGTCGAGCTCAGGCCGTCCGCGACGGGAGCGGGCAGGTCGGCGGGGAAGTCGTGGCCGATCTCGACGAACAGCGGCGGTCGCCCGAGGTGCTTGCGCGTCAGCCCCACGACGTGGCCGTTGAGGAGTTCCACCGAGTACTCGGGGCCGGTGACGTGCTCCTCGACCAGGACGCGGCACGGTACCGGCAAACCCCGCTCGTTCCGGGTCATGGTGAGCAGGCGGCCGGCGTGCCGGGCCACCTCCTCGCCCGTACGGCACAGCCTCACCCCATGGCTGCCGCTTCCCGTGACCGGCTTGACGACGACGGGGAGGCCGATTCCCGCCGCCAGGACCATCGCCTCGTCCGCGGTCGCCGCCTGCTCGAAGCGGGGTTGGGGGACCCCTGCCCCGGCCAGGATCGCGCGCTGGGCCGCCTTGTCCCTGGCCGCCGTCACGGCACCGGGTGGATTGCCGGGCAGGCCGAACCATCCGGCCACCGCGGCGGCCATCGGCACGTAGTGGTCGGAACTCGTCAGGACGCCACACAGCCTCGCACCGCGCAACCACAGCCGCCGGCAGGCGGACACGACCGCGTCGCGGCTGGCGGTGTCAACGACCTCCACCTCGGGCAGGAGATCGGCGAACGGGTACCTGGAGGGATCCGCCGACAGCAGGACGGGACGCAACCCCAGTTTCACCGCGCTGTCGAAGAACAGCCGGCCGGTACCGGAGGTGTTGCTCTCAATGAGGACCAGAACGTCGTTCAAGGACGATGTACCCCCTCCGCGGAACCGGTGACCTGCCACCTGCTGCGCCGCCCCCACCGCAGGTGTGTCCACGGGGGGACGACCTGGCCGGGGTGGTCGATGTCGACGGGACCGGCGAGCGGCTCCGTGGCCGTCAGGCCGTGCCGCCGCAGCCAGCGGTCGTCGTACACGGTGCTCTGGTAGCGGTGCCCCTCGTCCGGCATGAGGGCGAGCACCCTGGCGCCGGGGTTGCGGCTCACCCACCAGCGCGCGACCAGGTAGGCCGCGCCACTGGTCGGACCGCCGTACAGCGAGTGCGTCATGTGCAGCCGGCGCGTCGCCGCGAAGGCATGGGACGCGCCGACCCAGTGGACCTCGTCGAAGAGGGTATGGTCCAGGACCTTGGGGATGATGCCGCTGCCCAGCCCGCGCAGGGGGCGAGGCCCCGGCGGGGCACCGAACAGCACGCTGCCCGGCGTGTCCACCGCGACCAGTCGCAACTCCGGCCAGACCAGCCTGAGGAAGGAGGCGATGCCCGAGGAGGAACCTCCCGACCCCACCGGGCAGACCAGGGTGTCGATCGCCCCCAGACTCTCGGCGAGGAGTTCGGCGACGATGCCGTAGGAGACGGGGTTGAGCGGGTTGTCGTACTGCCCGGGCGTGAAGAAGGAGCGGTGGCGCCGCTGCAGCCGGGCGACCCGGTCCAGCCTCGCCTGCTGCACTCCTCCGTTGTCCAGCGCCCGGCCGGACACGATGCTCACCCTGGCTCCGAGTTCCTCCAGCCGCCGCCTGAGCGCCCGGTCGATGGCCGGGTCACCCACCAGGATGAGAGGGTTGCCGCTCAACCGGCACACCATGGCCAGGCCCAGCCCGAAGGTCCCGGACGTCGTCTCGATCACGGTCGTTCCCGGTTCGAGTTCGCCCCGCTCGGCCGCCCTGCGCAGGATGAAACGGGCCGGAAGCAGCTTCATCAGCGTGAAGGCCGCGCCGTACAGACCTCCGCCGAGGTCGATGACCCTCGGCAGCATGGCGCTGTCGACGGCGTCGCTGAACGGTTCACGGAGCCTGAGCGCCTGAGCCATCGCCATCACCTCCCGAAGTCGTATCGCCAGAACTCCTGGAACCCGTGGTCGAGGAGGTGCCGTTCCGCCTCCCCAAGCCTCGTCTCCACCTCCCGTTCCGCGGGATCGAACAGCAGACCGGCGATGGTGCCGCTGTGCGCCACCTGCACTCCGACGGCCTGCGATCCGGAGGCCGCGGACAGCAGGGCGGCGAAGCCGGGCGTCGCGAGGAAGCGCTGGTTGAGCTTGGCACTGGCCGTGGCGACCCTGCCGATCGCCCGCAGGTCCCCGGTCAGGACCGCGCGGCGAAGGGTTCCTCTCAGCAGGCGGAAGGACTCGATCTCCCGCGGGTCGTAGCGGGCCGGCGACAGTTCGAGCGTGTCGACCGCGCCGTCTCCCAGCGAGACCCCAAGGACCCTCACCGGGCACATCCTCGCCTGGAAGTCCTCCAGGACCGCGCCCTCGCGGTGGGCGAAGAGGATCATGCGATCGAACATCAGCGGATCGGCTGCCACCTCGGCCTCGACCGCGATCCGCGCGACGCGCTCGGACGACATCTCACGCTCCAGTGCGTCGAGCACGGCCCGGATGGTCGCGGTGACGTCGGTGGTGGACGATCCGAACCCCCGTCCGACCTCCACGTTGCTCTCCAGCGTGACGCGCCCGCCGAGAAGGGGCGCCCCACACTCGCGCAGGGTCACCCGGGCGGCCTTCAGCGCCTTGGTCTTCCAGGAGGGCTGCACCGAGAGCTCGGGCTCGCGTGACGTCAGGTCCACCCGCACCCGGGTGGCGAACATCGGGCAGGGCAGGGTGACCAGTCCCCGGTGCAGGCGCGCCCCCTGCTCGAAAACCCCCTGCAGAAGCTCGCCGTGGTGGCCGTGCGCCTGGCCCAGCCCTTCCAGGACCTGGTCCCGGCCTCGCTGCCCGGGGCCGGCGAGATACCCGGTTGCCAGGTCTTCCTCGCTTCTAGCGTTGATCTTCAACTTCGCTCCCTATGTGTTGCGGCAGGCGGCGAACAGTCCCAGGCCGGCGACCGTGCCCAGAGCCGCGATGGCTCCCAGCACCGGCTCCACGCCGAGCGAGGCGAACCCAAGTCCGGCGAGCAGGACGCCGAGTGGTCCCGCGAGGGTGAGCGCGGTGATGTAGGCGGACATGGTGTGTGCCCGGACGGACTCCTCGACGCCCAGGGTCAGCAGAGTGGTCTTGGGGGCGACGGACATTCCGTTGGCGATCCCGGAGAGCGCGAGAACCGTGATCGCGATCCCGGCGGACGAGGTGACGGGCAGCGCCCACAGCGGCAGGCTCTGCGCGAGCGCTCCCCAGGCGACGAGCCGGCGCGCCGGGACCCGCAGGATGGCGGCGGCGGCGAGCAGGCAGCCGGTCAGGGCGCCCGCCCCCCAGGCGGCGAGAAACGCGCCCGTCAAGCCCGGTTCCTCCCCGTACCGGCTGATCACCAGCACCGGCAGCGCGACCTGCAGTGCCTGGAAGGCCAGCTCGCTCAGCACGCCGGTCAGCGTGACCGCACGCAGCAACGGATGCCCGGCTATGGCCGTCAGACCGGCCAGCAAGGGCGTCGCACGCCGGTCCTCCCCCGGCCGGCTCCTCGGGGAGGGCGGCAGGCTCACGGCCACCAGGACGAAGGAGAGCAGGAAGGTAAGCGCGTTGACGTACAGCACCGGCAGCGGCCCGATGAGCCCGATCAACGCTCCGCCGGCGGCCGAGCCGACCAGTACCGGAAGCCTCGCGGCGGCCTGAAGGAACGCGTTCGACACACCGACGCGCCGCTCGTCGGCCCCGGCGACCTGCGCCACGGCCACCCGCTGTGCGGCGTAGTAGGGAGCGAAGAACATGCCGAGCACGAACACCATGCCGAGCAGGATGGGGAAGGACAGCGCCCCCGAGACGTGCAGAAAGGGGATCGCGGCGACCAGTGGCGCCCGCGCCGCCTCGCACAGCAGCAGCGTCCCCCGTGCGCCGAGCCGGTCCACGAGACGCCCCGCCGGGATGCCGAACAGGGCGATCGGCAGCAGTTCGGCCGCCACCACCGCACCGGCCCGCACCGGCGACCCCGTCGTGACCAGGACGAACCAGGGCAGGGCGACCCAGGTCATCTGAGAGCCGGTGGAGGAGATCAGCTGGCCCGCCACCAGCGAGGCGACGATCGAGCCGCGCCCGCGCAGCGCGCCGTCCCGGGAGACTCCGGAGCTCAGCTCGGGCACGGAAGCTCCTCCCCGCCCCGCGGCGCGACCGGTTCCCACTGGGTGACGACCGTCCTGGCCAGCACGTCGGTGACGTCGAGCAGCGGGAGGCAGGCCATCGCCGGGGCCACGACCGACAGCTCGGTGCAGCCGAGGACGACGCAGTCGGCGTCGCCCGGCCAGGGACGTTCGCACAGCAGGTGGCTGAGGTGCTCGCGTAGCGCCTCCAGCGGTTCGCCCCGCTTCACCGCGTCGATGATGCCGTCCACCTGCCGCTGCCCCTGGTCTGTCGGATACCGCGCCTTCATCGGTTCCGGAAGGTGCGGCTCGTACAGCCCGAGCCGCCGGGTCGCCACCGTGGCGAGCAGTACCGGGCGCGCGCAGCCGAGGCCTGTCAATGCCTCTCCCACCCTGGCCAGCAGGTCGAGCACGGGAACCGCCACCTCGTCGGCGAGTCGGCTCCGGTAGGCGTGGGTCGTGGCGGACGGGACCGCGATGGTGTCGGCGCCGCTCAGAACGAGGGCCCGCGCGGCTCTCCGCAGTGCGGGCAGGGGGCTCGGGCCGCCGTGGATCAGGTGCCGCACCCTGCTGGGAATCCGTTCGGAGACCATCACGACCGGCAGGTGATCCTCGTCGCGCACGGCCGGCGAGAGCTGGATGAGCCTCTGGTAGAAGTGGGCTCCGGCCAGCGGCCCGACGCCCCCGATGATGCCCAGTCGTGTGATGGCGATGACGTTGTCCTCTCTGTCGGTTCTGCCGGTCGTACGCGACCGCCGTAGCCGGTCATCGGGGGGCGGTCATCGGAGGACGGTCCTCGGGGGAGGCGACCTCCAGTGCCGACGCGATCCGCTCGGCGAGGGTCTTGGCATAGGGAGGCAGCACGAGATCGTGATGGTTGCCGGGGAGGCCGACGAGGTGGAGGTCTCCGGTCGTGCGCTCGCCCCAGCTGAGGGGGTCGACCCTGGGGTTCGTCAGGGTGGGATGCAGGTCGGAGGCCTTGAACAGGTGGATGTCGGCGGCGATCCTGCCGTCTCGCCGGTACCGGTCGGCCGCCTCGCCGTTGGCCGTGAACACCGCGACCATGCGGCGCATCGTCTCGGTGGTCGCCCTGCGCGGCAGGTGGCCCCTGGCATGGGCGTCACGCAGCAGCACCTCAAGGACCTCGCGCTCGTCGCGGTCCCTGATCTCCTGGCCGGAGATCCCCGCGACGATGCCGTAGCGCGCGATGGCGTTCTCCGCCCGGTACCAGTCGTCGATCTCGTCGACCCCGAAGGCCCGCGCGTCGATGATCCCCAGGAAGCCGACCTCCTCCCCCGCCTCCTCCAACAGGGCGGCCATCTCAAAGGCCACGTTCCCTCCGAACGACCATCCGGCCAGCAGGTACGGACCGTGCGGGGCCAGGGAACGGATCTCCGCCAGGTAACGCGCGGCCATCTCCCCGATGTCGCCCAGCGGGGTATCGGGCGTGTTGTATCCGACCGCCTCGATCCCGTACGCGTTCACCCGTCCCCGTAGTTCCCTGGCCAGGTGGAGGTAGGAGCAGACGTCGCCGGACTGCGGATGGACAAGGAACAGCGCCGGACGCCCCGGCATGCTCTCGTTCAGCGGCACCACCAGCCGCCGTCCGACGGCGGAAAGGTCGCCCTCGTCGGCCATCAGGCCGCAGAGCCGCTCCACGGTCGGACGGGTGAACAGCGTGTTGAGGGGGAGCAGCACTCCGAGATCGCGATGGATCGCGTCGACGAGTTCGACCGCCTTGAGGGAGTGGCCGCCCAGCGCGAAGAAGTCGTCGGTCACGCCGACCGGTTCGCGGCCGAGGACCCGCTCCCAGATCCTGACCATGTTCAGCTCCAGCAGGTCGCGGGGAGGCAGACCTGGCTCGTGGCGCCGCTCCGGAGGTCGCAGCGCGCCCCTGTCGACCTTTCCGGTGCTGGTCAGCGGGAGGCTCTCCATCACCACCATCGTCGAGGGCAGCATCTGGCTGGGCAGCGACAGCGCGAGGTCGTCCCGTACGGCGGCGACGTCGATCGAGGATCCGCCCGGCACGAGGTATCCGACGAGTTCCCGCTCGGCCCCCTCCCCGTGGGCGGTCACCGCGGCCGCGGCGACGGCCGGGTGGCGCAGCAGCGCGGCCTCGACCTCTCCGGGCTCCACCCGGACACCTCTGATCTTGACCTGGTCGTCCTTCCTGCCGTGGAAGATCAGGTCCCCGTCCGGCAGCCACCGCACCAGATCACCGGTACGGAACATCCTGCTGCCCGGCACGCCGTAGGGGTCGGGGACGAAGCGTTCCGCGGTTCGCGACGGATCGCCGGCGTACCCCCTGGCCAGGCCGGGCGAGGCGATGTGGAGCTCGCCCACCGCTCCGGCCGGGAGGGGTTCCAGCTCGGGGCCCAGGACGTAGCAGCGGGTGTTGGCGATGGGGCGGCCCACCGGGATCCGCGATGCCTCCGCGTCGGAGCGGGCGACGTGGTGGAAGGTGGAGGTCATCGTGCACTCGGTCGGCCCGTAGAGGTTCACCAGCCGCAGCCCGCCTCCCAGCCGCCGAGCCTGCGACACGTGGGCGGGGGTGAGCGGCTCACCGCTGACCAGGCCGAGACGGAGGGTACCCGTGTCGGCGTCGGCCGATCGCGCGGCCGTGCTCAGCGCCGAGAGCATCGACGGGACCATGGACAGCAGACTCGTCACGCCGTACCCGGCGATCGCCGACAGGACGGCGTAGGGGTCCTCGGCCACATTGTGGGGCACCAGCACGGTGCGAGCTCCCACCGTCAGCGGTCCCAGGATGTCGCGGATGGAGGCGTCGAAACCCGGGGCCGCGAGTTGCAGGACCACGTCGTCGCCGGTGAGCCCGTAGGCCGTGGCCAGATGGCCCAGGTAGTTGACGACGCCCCTGTGGGTCAGCGCCACCCCCTTTGGCTGCCCGGTGGAACCGGAGGTGTAGTACAGGGCCGCGAGGTTGTCGGGATGGTTGAGCGAGTCCAGCCGCTCAGCGGAAAGTTCCCCGACCGCCTCCCACTCCCTGTCGAGTGCCAGCACCGGTAGTCCCGCTCCTCCGGTGCCGTCGCGCTCGCCCGTCCCGGTGACCAGCACCCGCGCCCCGCTGCTAGCGATCATGAACTCCCGGCGGTGGAGCGGGTGGCCGACGGGCACCGGCACATGGACCCCTCCCGCCTTGAGCACCCCGAGCATGGCGACGGCCAGCCCCGCGGACCGTTCGACGGAGACGGCGACCGCGATCTCGGGGCCGACCCCGTGGTTGCGAAGCCAGCGCGCCACCTGGTTGGAGCGCCGGTCCAGTTCCGCGTATGTGAGGTCACCATGGGGGTCCACGACGGCGACGGCCTCGGGAGAGCGCCTGACCTGCTCGGCGATCAGGTCGTGCGGGCAGGAGGCGACGGTGAACCGCACGTCCGTGTCGTTCCATTCGCGCAGGACCCGCCGCCGCTCGTCCTGCGGCAGGAGCTCCAGGTTTGAGATGGGTTCGTCGGGAGCGGAGGCGACGGCCTCCAGCAACCGAACGTAGCCGTCCATCAGCCGCTGCACCGTGTCGCGTTCGAACAGGTCGGTGGAGAAGACCGCCGACCCGGAGAGCCCGTCCGGGCGGTCGGACATCGTCACGCTCAGGTCGAACTTCGAGGTGCCGCTTCCCACCGAGATCGAGGATGCCTCGATCCCCGGCAGCCGAACGGTGGCCGTGTCATCGTCCTCCACGGCGAACATGATCTGAAAGAGGGGATTGCGGCTCAGATCACGCTCGGGCCGCAACTCCTCCACCAACCGCTCGAACGGAACATCCTGATGCGCGAACGCCTCCACCACCACCCGACGAACCCGCTCCAGCAACCCACCAAAACTCACACCCCCCGACACATCCATCCGCAACACCAACGTATTCACAAAACACCCGATCAACCCCTCCCACTCCGCACGCCCCCGCCCCGCCACCGGACTACCCACCACCACATCCCGCTGCCCCCCATAACGCCCCACCACCGCCTGAAAACCCGCCAGCAACACCATGAACAACGTCACCCCACGCCCCCGCGCCAACCCCCGCAACCGCCCGGCCCCCGCCTCGGAAACCGAGAAACACACCGCCCCACCACGCCCCGGACGCGCCCCCGGCCGCACCCGATCACCCGGCAACCCCCCATCCCCCACCCCCGCCAACCGCTCCCGCCAATACCCCACCTGCGCCCCCACATCCACACCCCCACCACACCGCTGCCACCACGCGTAATCCCCGTACTGCACCCCCAACACCGGCAACACCCCACCCCCATACACCACCGACAACTCCGACCACAACACCCCCAACGACCACCCATCCACCGCGATGTGATGCACCACCACGGCAAGGATGTGGTCGTCGTCTGACAGCCGCACCAGCCGGGCACGGATCGGCGGCGCCTCGGAGAGGTCGAAGGGAAGACCCGCCTCCCGCTCGGCGAGCCGCAACGCCTCGGTCTCGGCGGCCCCGGGGGGCAGCATGGAGAGGTCGGTGAACCCGATCGAGAACGCCGGCTCGGGAACCGGTATCTGCACCGGGCCCGCCTCGGTGGAGACGAACCTGGACCGCAGCACCTCGTGGCGTAGGACCACCTGGGTGAGCGCGCCGGTCAGGGCGTCCCGGTCCAGCGGTCCTCGCAGCCGCAGCACGGAGGGGACGTTGTAGTCGGCCTGGCCGGGACGGAGCCGGTCCAGGAAGAGCAGACGCTCCTGCGCCGACGACAACGGCGCCGGTGTGCTCGCGGGACGCGGCGGGACGGACGGAGCGGCGGGGGCCGCCGAGCGTACGGCCTCCGCCAGGCGGGCCACCGTGCGGTGCCGGAAGACCTCGCGCAGCGGAAGCTCCACACCGGCGGCGATCCGCAGGCGAGCGACGACCTGCGCGGCGCGCAGCGAGTGGCCGCCCAGCGCGAAGAAGTCGTCGTGGACACCGACGCGCTCCCGTCCCAGGACCTCGGCCCACGTCCCGGCGACCACCCGCTCGGTCTCGTCACGGGGTTCCACGAAGGGGGCGTGCCCGGCGGAGTCCGCCCCGCCCGGTTCGGGCAGGGCCCCGCGGTCCACCTTGCCGTTCGGGGTCAGCGGCAGTGCCTCCACCTCGACCAGCACCGAGGGCACCATGTAGTCGGGAAGCGTCTCAGCCAGGTGGTCACGGATCCCACCCGGGTCGGCACCTGCCTGACCGGGCACGAAATAGCCGACCAGCTGGGCCTCCACCCCGCTTCCTCGAACCGCGGCGGCGGCCGCGGCCACACCGGGGTGACCCGCGACGGCCGCCTCCACCTCCCCGATCTCGACCCGATGGCCACGGATCTTCACCTGGTCGTCGGCGCGCCCGACGAACTCCACGGTCCCGTCCGACCGCCATCTCGCGAGATCTCCAGTGCGGTACAGCCGTCCCCCCGCGCCGAACGGATCGGGCACGAACCGCTCGGCGGTGAGCGCCGGGCGCCGCCAGTACCCCCTGGCCACTCCGGAGCCACCGATGAACATCTCCCCCACGGCACCGATCGGGACCGGGCACATCTCCTCGTCCAGGAGGTGGATCCTGGTGTTGGCGATCGGCCTCCCGATGGGGGTCGAACGCTCCCCGGCGACCGGGCCGACGAGGTGCGCGGCCGACCAGATCGTGCTCTCGGTGGGACCGTAGAGGTTCCACAGCACCGGCACCCTGCTCAAGAGCCGCCGGGCGAGCACGGGAGTCAGCGCCTCTCCCCCGCACACCGCGCGCAGCGGGGCTCCCTCCCATCCTGCGGTGAGGAGCAGGTGCCAGGTGGCGGGGGTGGCCTGGAGCAGGGTGACCCCCCGCCGCGCAAGCGCGGCACCGAGCAGGACACCGTCGCCGGCGGTCTCCCGGTCCAGCACGGTGACGGTGGCGCCGCAGGTGAGCGGCACCAGCAGCTCCAGCACGGCTATGTCGAACGACAGCGTGGTGATGGCGCACACGGTGTCGTCGGCCCCCATCCCGAGGCGCTCCACCATGTCCACCGCGAAGTTGGAGACGCCGCCGTGGGGGACCATGACGCCCTTGGGCCTGCCGGTGGAACCCGAGGTGTAGATGAGGTAGGCCAGATCATCCGCCGTGACCGGCCCGGCGGTGTCGGCGAGCGGCTGCTCGGCCTCCTCGGGAAGGGGGCCGCCGCCGTCGAGGAGGATCGTCC
Source organism: Streptosporangium sp. NPDC001681 (assembly GCF_040298085.1). Classification (NCBI taxonomy): domain Bacteria; kingdom Bacillati; phylum Actinomycetota; class Actinomycetes; order Streptosporangiales; family Streptosporangiaceae; genus Streptosporangium; species Streptosporangium sp. NPDC001681. The sequence goes on from NZ_JBEOZN010000016.1 coordinate 109,366, forward strand.
TCTCCGGCTCCACGGAGCCGAGACCCGCGGCGAGCGACCGCTGGGTCAGCACCAGCTGCGCCCCGCTGTCGTCGATCATGAATCGTGTCCGGTCGGGCGGGTACGACGGATCCACCGGCACGTAGGCCGCCCCCGATCTGAGCACCCCCAGGAGCGCCACCGGCAGCTCCGCCGAACGCTCCAGGCAGACGGCGACGCGGGTCCCCGCCCGCGCGCCGCGAGCGCGGAGCACGCGCATGAGACGCGTCGAGCGCTCGTCCAGCTCGGCGTAGCTGAGCGAGCGCCGCCCGTCGGTCACCGCCACCCTGCCGGGGGTGCGCAGGGCCTGCCTGCGGATCATGTCGTGCACGGTGTCCGGATGCCCAGCGCCGGTCGTGCCGCTCCACTCCTCCACCAGCAGCCGTCGCTCGTCGGGATCGAGCAACTGGAGTTCGGACAGCGGACGGTCGGGCTCGGCGGACACCGCCTCCAGCAGCGACAGGTAGGAGCGAGTGATCCGTTCCGCAGTCGCGTGGTCGAAGAGATCCGTGGCGTAGACGAGAACGCCCTCCAGCGAGTCCTGCCGTTCGACGAGCGTCATGCTCAGGTCGAACTTCGAGGTGCCGCCGCCGAGCGGGACGTGTTCCGCGGTGGTTCCGGGGAGCCGCAGCGGAGCGGTCTCGTCCTGATCCAGGTTGAACATGATCTGGAAGAGGGGATTGCGACTCAGATCACGCTCGGGCCGCAACTCCTCCACCAACCGCTCGAACGGAACATCCTGATGCGCGAACGCCTCCACCACCACCCGACGAACCCGCTCCAGCAACCCACCAAAACTCACACCCCCCGACATATCCATCCGCAACACCAACGTATTCACAAAACACCCGATCAACCCCTCCCACTCCGCACGCCCCCGCCCCGCCACCGGACTACCCACCACCACATCCCGCTGCCCCCCATAACGCCCCACCACCGCCTGAAAACCCGCCAGCAACACCATGAACAACGTCACCCCACGCCCCCGCGCCAACCCCCGCAACCGCCCGGCCACCACCTCGGAAACCGAGAAACACACCTCCCCACCACGCCCCGAACGCACCCCGGGCCGCCCCCGATCCCCCGGCAACCCCCCATCCCCCACCCCCGCCAACCGCTCCCGCCAATACCCCACCTGCGCCCCCACATCCACACCCCCACCACACCGCTGCCACCACGCGTAATCCCCGTACTGCACCCCCAACACCGGCAACACCCCACCCCCGTACACCACCGACAACTCCGACCACAACACCCCCAACGACCACCCATCCACCGCGATGTGATGCACCACCACGAGCAGCAGGTGGTGGTCCGGGGCGAGCCGGATCAGGGTGACGCGCATGATCGGCCCGTTGGCCAGGTCGATCGGCCGCCGCGCCGCCGCCCGTGCCAGGGCCATCGCCGCCCGCTCCCGATGGGAGGGCGGTTCGGCGTGCAGGTCCTCCGTGGTGATCCGGACGGGCGCGCTGGGCAGCACCCGGGGCCTGAGGGAGCCCTCCTCATCCGCGTACACGGTTCTCAGCACCTCGTGCCGGTCGACGACCGCGGTCAGCCCTCTCTCCAGCGCGTCCAGATCCAGAGCCCCGCGGAGCCGTACGAGCTGGTGGACGTTGTACTCGGTGGAGTCGACGGCGAGCCGGTCGAGCAGCCAGAGGCGTTCCTGGGCGAACGAGGGCACGAGACGTTCCGGCCTCTCCCCGGGCGGCGGGCCTGACGGCGTACCGGCGCCCAGGCGGTTCCGTGCCGCGCGCAGGCGCTGTGACAGCGCGTCCCCGCCAAAGGCGCGCGCCGGCCCGGTGCGGGAGTTCCGGCCGGCACCGTGGAGTTTCCCCTGCTCGGACATGCCTATCTCCTCTCGGGGGTCGCGCCCGTGGTCTCCGCGGCGGCGATGTCGGCCGCCAGCTCGGTTTCGACCGCCTTCGCCAGCGCGGCGAGGCGGGGGTGTTCGAAGATCAGACTCAGTGGGAGTTCGATGTCCAGGGCTCTGCGGAGCCTGGTGACGACGCGGACCGCCGACAGCGAGTGGCCTCCGAGAGCGAAGAAACTGTCATGGACGTCCAGGTCCGCGCGGTCGAGCACCTCCGCCCAGACCTCCGCGACGAGCTGTTCCGCCTCGGTGCGGGGTGGGACGACCTCCCGCGGCGAGGCCTCCCCTGCCGCCGGCGCGGGCAGGGCGCCCCGATCGACCTTCCCGCTCGCGGTGAGCGGTAGTACGTCGAGTACGTCGTAGGAGGCAGGGACCATGGAGAGCGGCAACCGGACGGCGAGAAACTCCCGCAGCGCCTCCGGTTCGGGCCGCCGGTCACCGGCGGGGGTGAGGTAGGCGACCGGCACCCGGTCGTCGGTCCCCCGCTGCCAGACGGTGACGACCGCCTCCGCCACCTCGGGGTGGAGGCGGAGCGTCTGCTCGATCTCGCCCAGCTCGATCCGGATCCCCCGGATCTTGACCTGGTGGTCCTGTCTTCCGAGGAACACGATCTCGTCGTCGGCCCGCCTGAGGCCCCGGTCCCCGGTCCGGTAGAGCCGCCCGCCAAAGGAGAAGGGGTCCGGCACGAAGGATTCGGCGGTCCTGCGGGGATCGCACCAGTAGCACCTGGCCAGCCCCACCCCGCCGAGGTAGAGGTCGCCCGCCACTCCGGCAGGGAGCGGTCGCATGTCGGCGTCCAGCACGTGTACCCGGTTGTTCGAGATCGGCCGCCCCACGGGAACCTCCCGGCGGGCCCCGTCGTCGGACACGCAGGCGTGCTCCGTGGAGTCGATCGAGACCTCGGTCGCCCCCCACTGGTTGTGCAGCCCGCAGC
>NZ_JBEOZN010000017.1:0-107716 GCF_040298085.1 Streptosporangium sp. NPDC001681
GGCGTCTGCATACTGGCTGAGCGACGTCGTGGTGAAGTGCCTCCGACGGGGCCGGCCGGAAAGACCGCCCACCGGCGGGGTCACGGGGATGCTCTCAGTGCCGGTGGTTGTGACCGGCGTGGTCGTGGCCCGCGTGGTCGTCCTCGTCCTCGTCCTCATCCGAGGGGCCGTCGGAGGGCTCGACGCCCAGCACGGCCTCGCGGGGCTCGATCTGCTCGACGTGCTCGATCAATCCCAGGACGTGGTCCGGCTCGATCAGCCACTGCAGCGCCGTGGCGCCGGTCTCGTCGGCCGAGACCAGTTCGGCCTGCTCCTTGCGCTCGTCGTCGTCCAGGTCGGCGTCAGGGTGGTTGATCTCCTTCAACGCGGCGGCCTGCAGGGAGGCGATGTCCTGCACCTCCACGGTCAGCTCAACAGTCAGACGCAGATAGCGTTCAGTGCCCGATTCATCACTCATGGTGGAAATCCTAGTGCCTGGTGAGGGTCGGACAGGGCCTGGGACCTGCCCGTTGGATCTTTTGCCCGCTGCTCCGCGCCGTAAGATCCGCGGGACGGGGCTAGGGGAGCTTCCACTCCACGGGGGTCGCGCCCTGCTGCTGGAGAAGCTCGTTCGTCTTGCTGAACGGGCGGGAGCCGAAGAAGCCGCTGCGGGCCGACAGGGGGCTGGGGTGGGCCGACTCGATGGCCGGGATCTTGCCGAGCATCGGGCGCAGGTTGCGGGCGTCGCGCCCCCACAGGATCGCCACCATCGGCTGCTCGCGTGCGACGAGGGCCTTGATGGCCTGCTCGGTGACCTCCTCCCAGCCCTTGCCCCGGTGCGAGGCGGGCTTGCCCGGCATGACGGTGAGCACCCGGTTGAGCAGCAGCACGCCCTGCTCGGTCCAGGGGGTCAGGTCGCCGTTGCTCGGCATCGGCAGCCCGAGATCCTCGGTGAGCTCCTTGTAGATGTTGCGCAGGCTGGCCGGGATCGGGCGTACGTCCGCGGCGACGGAGAAGCTCAGGCCGATGGGATGACCCGGCGTGGGATACGGATCCTGCCCCACGATCAGCACCTTGACCTGGTCAAAGGGCTGCTGGAAGGCGCGGAGCACGTTGGCCCCGGACGGAAGGTACTGCCTGCCCTCCGCCACTTCCCTCCGGAGGAACTCGCCCATCTCGGCGATCTTCTCGGCAGCCGGTTCCAGGGCCTTGGCCCACCCGGCTTCCACGACTTCATTCAAGGGACGTGCGGCCATGTGCAGGACCCTATCGATGTTTTAGGCCCGGTACGGCGTGTGCCGGAAATCAGCGCGCGCCGCACCGGGCCTGCCCCTGTCTTTACTTCACCGAGCCGGCCATCATCCCCTGGACGAAATACCTCTGGAAGGCGAAAAAGAGGATCAATGGGATGATCAGCGACAGGAAGGCGCCTGGCGCAAGAATGTCTACATTGGTCCCGAATTGCCGCATCTGGGATTGCAGAGCCTTGGTCATCGGCTGGTTCTCGGTGTTGGCGAAGACCAGGGCGACGAGCAGGTCGTTCCAGACCCAGAGGAACTGGAAGATGCCGAGCGAGGCGACCGCGGGCTTGGCCAGCGGGAACACCACGGTCGAGAAGATCTTCCACTCGCCGGCGCCGTCCATCCGCGCTGCCTCGAGCAGCGAGCGGGGGATGCCCGCGAAGAAGTTGCGGAGCAGGAAGATGGCGAACGGAAGCCCGAAGGCGACGTGGAAGAGGACCACGCCCGCGATGGAGCCGAAGATGCCGACCGTGCCGTAGAGCTTCGCGATCGGGATCAGCGCGATCTGGATCGGCACCACCAGCAGGCCGACCACCACGAGGAAGAGCGCGTCCCTGCCGGGGAACTCCATCCAGGCGAACGCGTACGCCGCCATGGCCGCGATGCCGATCACCAGGAGCGTCGCGGGCACCGTGATGAACACGGTGTTCCAGAACGACGCGGTGAACCCGCTCGCCAGCAGGTCGGAGTAGCTCTTGAGGGTGAACTCGGCGGGTTTGACAAGGGCGGTCCACCAGCCGGTGGAGTTGTTGGCCGTCTCCTCGCGGAGCGAGACCACGAACAGCCCGAGGGTCGGGACCAGCCAGAAGATGCCGATCAGCACCAGCGCCGCCTGGACCAGGCCGCCGCCGATCCGGTCGACGACGCGGCCCGCCGCGCTGCGCGGTGGAGCGCCGAGGGTGGAGGTGGTCACTGGTTGTCCCTCCTGAACCGGCGGATGTTGAGAATCATGAAGGGCAGCACGAGGATCAGCAGGAAGATGGAGAGCGCGCTGCCCAGCCCCTGGTGGCCTCCGCCGCCGAAGGAGACGCGCCACATCTCCAGTGCGATCACGTTGGCCTGCGGCTGCACCGATCCCGGCGCGATGACGAAGACCAGGTCGAAGACCTTCAAGGTGTTGATGATCATCGTGACGAACACGACGAGCAGCACCGGGGCGAGCAGCGGGACGGTGATCTTACGGAACACCTGCCACTCGGTGGCGCCGTCGATGCGGGCCGCCTCGAGCGCGTCGCGCGGGATGGCCGACAGGCCCGCCGCGATCAGCACCATGGAGAACCCGGCCCACACCCAGACGAACGCCCCGATGATCGCCGGGGTGATCAGGGTCGGTCCCAGCCAGGAGATCCCGTTGAAGGCCGCCTGGAAGTTCGACTGCGGCAGCCGCACCTGGTAGTCGCCGGGAGCGAGGCCGGTGAAGCGGAAGGTGCCGTCGGCCTCGGTGCGGGCGGTGGCCTTGACGGCGCCGTCCCGCACCGCCTCCACGGTCACCCCGACCAGCCCCTTCTCCGTCGGATCCACCTGGTTGACCGCTCCGCCGCCGCCCTGGGTGAAGTCCACCCACACCGTCCCGGCCAGCTCGCCGGGACCGGGCCGGGCCGCCTTCGCCGGTGCGGCCGAGGCGAGGGCGTCCGGCTTCACGCCGACCAGCGGGACGAGCACCGCCTGCCCGGGGGCGGCGGGCCCCCTGCTCACCACCGCGCCCTGCTGGGCGATGACCGGTGCCTGGTCGTTCTCCCTGGGACGGGCGTCGGGATAGCCCTGGTCGGAGCCGAAGAGGCCGGTCACCGAGGTGATCACGGCGTTGGCCACGCCCCGGTCGGGGTCCTGCTCGTACACCAGGCGGAAGATGACGCCGGAGGCCATCAGGGAGACGGCCATCGGCATGAACACGATCAGTTTGAAAGCCGTGGCCCAGCGGATCCGCTCGGTGAGCACCGCGAAGATCAAGCCCATCACGGTGACCAGGAGCGGGGCCACCACCACCCAGATCAGGTTGTTCCTGATCGTGACCAGGGTGGCGGAGTCGCTGAAGATCGTGGCGTAGTTCCCCGCGCCGACGAAACCGTCGCCGTTGGCGTCGTAGAGGCTGCGGAAGATCGAGTAGATGATCGGGTAGATCACCATCACGCCGAGCAGGAGCGCCCCCGGCAGCAGGAACCAGATCGCCATGCTCGGCGGCGGTCCCAGCCGGGTGGCCCTCTTCGCCTTCACCGGCGCGGTGCCCCTGGCGGTGGCCGGGGAGGTGCGGACCTCGGTGCCGGCGTCGGGCGCCGGTCGCCGGGTGTCGTCAGGTCCGGGGGAGGACCCGCCGGCGGTGCCGCCGTGCGGGCCCTGCGGGCCGTCTAACCGGTCGGTCACGGCCTGTCTCCCTTACTTCCAGGCTTTCTTGGCCTCGGCCTCGAGCTTGGCCTGGATGCCCTTGACGTCCGAGGGGTCGCGGACGAAGTCCTGCAGGAGCTTCCACTGGCCCTTGCCGTCCGTGCCGCCGAAGGCGCTCGGCGCCAGGTCGGACATGTCGTAGCGGACCGCGTCGCCGGCGGAGATGATCGTCTGGGCGAGCTGCTTGGTCAGCTCGGCGGGGTAGTTGTCGGGCGAGACGTTGCGGTTGGGGGAGAGGTAGCCGGGGAGCTTCGCCCAGATCTCGCCGCCCTCGACGGAGGCGAGGAACTCCAGCAGGGCCATCGCGCCCTCGGAGTCCTTCATCACCACCGCGATGTCGCCGCCCAGCACGACCGGCTCGGTGTCACCGGCCTTCGGGAACGGGAAGTACTTGGCCTCCTCGCCCAGCTTGGCGCCCGACTCCTCGGCGGTGGTGCCCACGAAGTCGGCCTCGATGACCATGGCGGACTTGTCCTGGCCGTAGACCTGGGTCACGCAGGTCGGGAAGTCGGTCTGCAGGGCGCCGGAGGAGCCGCCGAGCAGGAACTCCTTCTTGCCGACGAGCTGCCCGATCTTCTCCAGCGCGCCGGTCACGCTGGGGTCGGTCCACGGGATCTCGTGGTTGGAGAGCTTGGTGTAGTTCTCCGGGCCCGCGCTGGACAGGTAGACGTTCTCGAACAGGTCGGTCAGCGTCCAGCCGGAGGCGCCGCAGAGGGAGAACGGCGGGGTGCCGGAGTCGGCGATCGTCTGGGCGGTCTTGATCAGGTCGTCCCAGGTGGCCGGAGGCTGCGCCCCCGCGTCCTGGAACGCCTGGTCGCGGTACCAGATGAGCGACTTGTGGGCCGCCTTCACCAGCACGCCGTAGGACTGGCCGTCCGCGGAGCCGAGCTCCTTCCAGTACGGGGTGTAGTTGTCGTCGATCTGCTTCAGGACCCCGGCGGTGAGCGGCTTGAGCGCCTTCTGGTCCGCGTACTGCTTGACCAGGCCCGGCTGGGGCAGGATCGCGACGTCCGGCGGGTTGCCGCCCTGGATGCGGGGACCGAGGTAGGCGCCGGTGTCCTCGCCGGTGGAGGCATAGATGACCTTGGCGCCGGTCTTCGCCTCGAACGCCTTGAGCACTTTCTCGAAGTTGGCCTGCTCGGGGCCGGTCCACTTGGCGGCGACCTCGATGGACACCCCGTCGAGGGCCTTGGCGGCGGGCGCGGACGAGCCACCGCTCCCGGCCGGTGCCGGAGTGGCCGACCCGCCGCTGCACGCGGCGAGTGCCAGGGCGAGTCCCGCCGTGGTCACCGCTGCAATGGTTCTGCGCATGCTGAACAGACCTCCTGAGATGTCAAGGTTTCGGAACAGGGGGGTGGGTGAGGACGTGCAAACGGCCGAGATGGGGATGACGGCTCCTGACAGGGGGGTACCCCGGTGTCAGCGAGCCCGAATGATCTCGTCGAGCTGGTCTCTCATGGAGGCGACAACGTCGTCGCCGGCCTCCTCGAAGGGTGGGGTGAGCGCATTGGAGACCGCGCTGGCGATCACCAGGCTCACCTGGTTGTAGTTGGCACCCGCAGGTCTGGGCCGGGCGGAGAGGATGCTCTGCTTGAGGACCGGCAGGTAGGGGAAACGCTTGATCAGGGCGGGGTCGTCGTACAGTTCGGCCCACACGGGCGGGAACGAGCCGTCGGTGAGCACCCTTCGCTGGTTCTCCAGGCCGGTGAAGTAGCGGATGAAGTCGGTGGCCGACTTCTGCCGCTTGGAGAAGGCGCTCACCGCGAGGTTGTAGCCGCCGAGCGAGCCGGTGCCGGGGCCGTCGAGGCCGGGCAGCCGGGTCACCCCGAACTTGCCGGCGACCGCCGAGGTGGTGGCCGGTCCGTAGGCGTGCGGCCAGTTGCGGGCGAAGGCCAGCCGTCCCTCCTCGAAGGCGAGCTGTGCCTCGTCCTCCTTGAAGGAGAGCGACTCCTGCGGGATCCAGCCCTCCCGGAACCCGTCCACCAGGAAGTTCAGGCCGGCCTTCGCCCTGGCCACGTCCATGGTTACCTTGGTGCCGTCCTGGCTGAGGATCTGCCCGCCCGCCGACTGCACGGCCTCGGTGAAGTTGACGGTCAGGCCCTCGTAGGCCAGGAACTGGCCGGCGTAGCCGCCGATGCCGTACCTCTCGTGCAGGGTGCGTGCCTGCGTGCGGAGTTCCTCCCAGGTCTTTGGCGGTTTGAAACCCTGCTTGGCCAGCAGGTCCTTGCGGTAGTAGAGCAGCCCGGCGTTGCTGGTGTACGGCACGGCCCAGAGCTTGTCCCGGTAGACCGCCGTGTCGACGACCGGCGGCAGGAACCGGTCGAGCGGGAACATCGAGCGCTCCAGCGGCAGGATCCAGCCGGCGTCGGCGAACTCCGCGGTCCAGATCACGTCCAGCCCGATCACGTCGTATCGGTCGCTTTTGGCCTGGAGGTTGGCGACCATCTGCGCCCGCTGCTCGTCGGCCGCCTCGGGGAGTTCGAGCAGGGTCGCCCGCTCCTCGGGGTGGGCCTGGTTCCAGCGGTCGAGCAGCGGCTGCAGGTAGGCGGTCGCGGGGCGCCCGATCACCAGGGTGAACGGGCCGGTCCCGCCGAACCGTTCGCCCTCCCGCTCTCCGGCCGCCGCGCAGCCGGCGACGAGAAGCACGGTGAGCACGACGGGGATGAGTCGACGCACCGTGGCCTCCCGGTTTCCGACTGATTACATACATGTTAGGTAGATGCATGTTATGCATGGCGATAACATCGTCGTCAACGGATAAACCCGTAACGCTCACGTAACGAGCTCTCCGAGGAGGTGGGGCGTGCGGCTGATGCTGCTGGCGCTCCTCGCGAAGGAACCTGCCCACGGCTACGAGCTCAAACAGGCGCTTGAGCAGATCTTCGGGAGCGCCTACCCCTCACCGAACATCGGGCAGATCTACGTCACGCTCGGCCGCCTGGAGAAGGACGGTCTGGTGCGCGCGGTGGACGTCGCGCAGTCCAACCGGCCGAACAAGAAGGTCTACCACCTGACGGCCGCGGGCCGCGACATCCTCGACACCTGGGTGGACGAGCCCACCGAGGGCCCCAGGGTCAGGGACGAGTTCTTCATGAAGCTCGTGCTGGCCCCGATGACCGGCATCGCCGACAGGATGGCGATGATCAACCGCCAGCGCCGGCACTACCTCGGGCTCATGCGCGACCTCAACGAACTCGCGGAGCGGACCGATCCGGGCAATCGTGTCGCGCTCCTGCTGGTCGAGGGGGCCATGCTGCACCTCCAGGCCGACCTTGAGTGGCTCGAACGCTGCCAGGAGGAGTTGAGTTGACGCCCCCCGTGGTCGACACAGTCAATCTTGTCAAGATCTACCAGGACGGCGGGGTGCCGGTGCCCGCCGTGCGGGGGGTCGACCTGCGAGTGAACGCGGGGGAGTTCGTGGCGGTCATGGGGCCGTCGGGGTCGGGCAAGTCCACGCTGGTCCACATGATCGGCGGTCTGGAGGTCAGGACCAGCGGCGAGATCTGGCTCGACGGGCAGCGGGCCGACACGCTGAACGAGAGCGCCTGGGCGCTGCTCCGCCGCCGGAAGATCGGCTTCGTCTTCCAGTTCTTCAACCTCGTCGCCAACATGACCGTGGCCGACAACGTCGAGCTGCCCGCGCTGCTGGCCGGGGTCGGCGCGCGCGAGGCCCGCCGGCGCCGCGAGTACCTGCTCGGCGAGCTCGGCCTGACCGCGCGCGCCGACGCCGCGCCCGCCCAGCTGGCCGGGGGCGAGCAGCAGCGGGTCGCGCTGGCCCGCGCGCTGGCCAACAAGCCGAGCCTGCTGCTCGCGGACGAGCCCACCGGCAATCTCGACAGCCGCAACACCCGCGACGTCCTGCGCCTGCTCGGCGAGGTCCACCGCGAGGGCCAGACCGTCATCATGGTCACCCACGACGCCCGGGTGGCGAGCCTGGCCGACCGGGTGGTCTCCCTGCTGGACGGTCAGATCGTCGACGACGGCGGCGCCGGCCTGGTCCGCCGCCGTCCCAGGGGCAGCGCGGGCGACGTCGTCGAGCTGAGAGGCTGACCGATGCCCCTGCCGCCGGGGACCTTTCGCCCCGTGCTCCCGAACGCCGCCGGGTGGGCCGTGCGGACCCGGATCCGGAGGGCGTCGCGGTGAGCACCGTCCGAGCCTCCTTCAGATGGATCCGGGCCGACCTCAGGGCACGCAGGGCGCAGGCGCTGCTGACGGTGCTGGCCGTGGCGGGGATCGTCACGGCGCTGATCACCTCCGCGACCCTGCTGGAGGACGGCACCAACCCGTGGCGCGGCCTGTTCGCCGAGTCCAGGGGCGCGCACGTGTGGATACACACCAGGGACGCCCCCGAGGTGACCGCGCTGTCGAGGCTCCCCGGCGTGGTCCAGGTGGCCGGTCCCTACCGGTCGGCCCCGGTCACGCTCACCCTGGGCGGGAAGAAGTCGCCGGTGGCGCTGCGCGAGATGTCCGCGACGCCGCCGAAGGTCGCCGTCCCGCTGATCCGCGAGGGGCGCCCGCTCCGCCCCGGCGACACCGACGGCGTGGTCGTCGAGCGCTCCTTCGCCAGGGCGCTCGGCCTGCGGGTGGGCGGCCCCTTCCCGGTGACCGGGCTCAACGGCGCCACCCACCCGCTCATCGTGGTCGGCCTGGCGGACAGTGCCGACCAGGGCTTCTATCCCGAGTGGACGCCCGGCCTGGCCTGGACGCTCGCGCCGGTCCTGGCCAGGGTCGAGCCCGCGCTGGGCCGCAGCGAGTCGGTCACCGGGCTGCGCCTGGCCGACGGCGAGGCCACGTTGCCCGCCGTCCACGGTGCCGTCACCCTCCTGGAGGGGCAGATCCAGCGGATGTCCACCTGGCGCGAGGTCCGCGCCTCGATGGAGCTGGACAACCGGCTGCTCGGCCTGCTGCTCGCGCTGTTCGGCATCACCGGGCTGGTCGCCGCCGCGCTCGCCATCGCCAACGCGGTGGGCGGCCGGGTGCTGACCCAGACCCGTGACATCGCCACCCTCAAGTCCCTCGGCTACACCCGGGGCCAGGTCTTCGGCGTGCTCATGGCCGAGCACGGCGCGCTCGGGTCGCTCGGCATCGTCATCGGGCTCCTCTGCGGTCAGGTCGCCGCCTCGTTCGTCCTGGACGGGGCGCCGATCCTGCCGCTCTCGCCGGGCCCGCTGCTCGCCATCGCCGGCGGCACCGCCGCGGTGGTCTGCGTGGCGGTGGCCCTGCCGGCCTGGCGTGGCGGGCGCACCCCTCCCGTCCCCGCGGCCCCCGCGGCGCCGCTCCGGGGGCACCTGTCGCACCTGGCACGGCTGGCGCTGCTGCTGCGGCTGCCGCCCGCCCTGGTCCTGGGCACCCGTGACGCCTTCACCCGGCGGGTCCCGGCCTTCCTGAGCATCTTCGGTGTCGCGATCCCGATGATGATGATCACCATCGGGCTCGGCTGCTGGGCCACCCTGGACGACTTCCTCCGCCATCCCGAGCAGGTGGGCCAGGCGGCGGCGCTCACGGTGCGCCCGGACGAGCTCCCCGCGGACGAGGCCCTCAGGATCGCCAGGGCCGACCCCGGGGTGCTGGCCGCCTATCCCGGCGCCGAGGTGCTCGCCCTGGAGCCCGAGCAGACCAGGAGCGTGCTGACCCGGGCCGCGGGCACCTCGACCGAGCCGTACCCGTTCTCGGTGGTCGAGGGCCGGATGTACGCCGCCAGGGGAGAGGCGGTCGCCGGGCAGGGGCTGCTCGACCTGCTGGGGGTGCGGATCGGCGACCGGGTCCGGCTGACCGTGGGCGGCACCCCGCTGATCGTGCATCTGGTGGGCCGGGTGGTGGAGCCGGACCAGGACGGGGAGGTGCTCTCCTTCGGCATCGACAGCCTCGCGGCCAAGGACGCGGTGCCGCCGCAGTTCTACAGCCTGGTGCTCAAGCCGGGCGCGGACCCGGTCGAGGTCCGGGCGCGGCTGCTGGCCGCCTCGGGAGAGGCCCTTGAGGTGCACCGGGTGGTCAACCCGGCGGAGCGGCTCGCGATCATCCGGGTGGTGATCGTGGCGCTGATCGGCGTGCTCGCCCTGCTGGGCCTGGCCAACCTCCTGACGGCCGGTGCCCTGGGCCTGCGCGACCACGCCTTCGACCTCGCGGTGCTCAAGGCCATGGGCCTCACGCCCAGACAGGTGGCCGCCACCCTGGTCACCGGGACCGGCCTGCTGATCGTGCTGGGCGTGGTCGCGGGCACCGCGGCCGGGGCCTCGCTGGTCAGCGGGCTGATCGACCTGCAGGGCCACACCAGCGGCGTCGGCGCCGGCATCGGCCGTACGCCCTCGGCCCTGACGCTCGCCGTCGCGGTGCTCGTCGCGGTCGGCTCCGCCCTGCTGGTGACGCTGATCCCGGCGGCCCGCGCGGCCCGCGCCCAGGTCCCGGTAACGGCCAGATAGCCCCGGGACACGCGTCCCGGGGCTACCCTCGAAAGCCGTCCTCAGGGCTTGAGCGAGAACCAGTAGAAACCGTGACCCGGCAGGGTCAGCAGGTACGGCAGGGCGCCCACCGCGGGGAAGCGCACCCCGCCCCTGGCCTCGACGGGGGTCATCCCCGCGAAGCGGCGCAGGTCGAGCTCGACCGGCTGCGGATACTTCGACAGGTTGTTGACGCAGAGCATCAGGTCGTCCCCGTCCTCACGGACGAAGCTGAGCACCGCCGGGTTGCTGGACCACAGCTCGTTGTAGACGCCGGTGCCGAAGACCGGGTGTTCACGGCGGATCGCCAGCATGTTCCTGGTGAAGTGGAGCAGCGAGGCGGGGTTCCGCTGCTGCGCCTCCACGTTGACCGCCTGGTAGCCGTAGATCGGGTCCATCACGGCGGGCAGGTAGAGGCGTCCGGGATCGGCCGTGGAGAAGCCCGCGTTGCGGTCCGGGCTCCACTGCATCGGGGTGCGGACCGCGTCGCGGTCCTCCAGCCAGATGTTGTCACCCATGCCGATCTCGTCGCCGTAGTACATGACCGGGGAGCCGGGCAGCGAGAGCAGCAGCGCGGTGAACAGCTCGATCTGGTCGCGGTCGTTCTCCAGCAGCGGGGCGAGGCGGCGCCGGATACCGAGGTAGGCCCGCATGCGCGGGTCCTTGGCGTACTCGGAGTGCATGTAGTCGCGCTCCTCCTCGGTGACCGTCTCAAGCGTCAGCTCGTCGTGGTTACGGAGGAAGATGCCCCACTGGGCGCTCTCGGGGAGCTTCGGGGTCCGCGACATGATCTCGGAGATCGGCTCGCGGCTGCCCCGCCGCACGCCCATGAAGATGCGCGGCATGAGCGGGAAGTGGAAGGCCATGTGGCACTCGTCGCCGCCGACCGCGGGGTCACCGAAGTACTCGACCACGTCCTCGGGCCAGCCGTTGGCCTCGGCCAGCAGCACCCGGTCGGGGTAGAGGCGGTCGACCTCGGCGCGGACCTTCTTCAGGTAGGCGTGGGTCTCCGGCAGGCCGGAGCAGTCGGTGCCCTCGCGCTCGAAGAGGTAGGGCACCGCGTCGAGGCGGAAGCCGTCGATGCCCAGGTCCAGCCAGAAGCGCAGGACCTCCAGCATGGCCTCCTGGACCGCCGGGTTCTCGTAGTTCAGGTCCGGCTGGTGGTGGAAGAAGCGGTGCCAGTAGTACTGCTTGCGGACCGGGTCGTAGGTCCAGTTGGACTCCTCGGCGCCGATGAAGATGATCGGCGCGTCGGGGTAGCCGGTCGGGCTGTCCGACCAGACGTAGAAGTCGCCGTACGGGCCCTCGGGGTCGTGCCGGGACGCCTGGAACCAGGGGTGCTTGTCGCTGGTGTGGTTCATCACCAGGTCGGTGATGATGCGCAGGCCCCGCCGGTGCGCCGACTCGATCAGCTCCACGAAGTCTCCGAGATCGCCGAAGTCCGGAAGGATCTTCATGTAGTCGGAGATGTCGTAACCGCCGTCACGCAGGGGGGACTCGTACAGCGGGAGCAGCCACAGGCAGTCGACGCCGAGCCACTGGACGTAGTCCAGCTTCTCGATGAGGCCGCGCAGATCACCCGTGCCGTCGCTGTTGGAGTCCTTGAACCCGCGGACCAGCACCTCGTAGAAGACCGCGCGCTTGTACCACTGGGGGTCGGCCGAGACGAAGTCCTCGGCGACGGACTCCGCGGAGGGGGAGGGGAGGGGGGATGGATTCATCGTGTTCTCGCTCACGGTGATAAAGGGCAGGACGAAGTCACCGGATGCTCCGGCTGATGATGTTTGGTGACCGCGCCGGCGGGAGCCGTCATCCCCACGAGCTCCATGGCCGCGGACGGGCCGAATTTGTGATTCGGGGCCATCCGTTGTGGCGCTTTCTGGGCCGAACACTACCAGCCGAGTGAACCCCTCGAAGCCCCCTTGGCGTGGTACGTCGCCCCCGCCCCACGGAATCGCGGCGCGCATCGCGCCATGCCCGCGTAATCGCCGCGTCGCTTACCGTTTTCCTGCCCGAAACACGACACGCCCCAACGTGGTGACCTCGGCTTATGCCCGCGGACCCGGTCGGGGCGCGCGCGGTGCGGCGGGGACGCGCTCCGGCGTTCTCGAAGGGGTGGCCGGACCCGATTCCGGGGGCGCGCGAAAACTCCGCGGGGCCGTGTGGTAGGGCCCCGCGGGGGGAGGGCGTCAGGAGGTCAGTTCCAGGGCGGGCTGAGGTCGGGGAGGCGGTCCTGGTAGTCGCCGAGCCAGGCGCCGAACAGCACCAGGCCGCGCACCCAGAAACGGTCGTTCCAGCCGTTGAACCGGGTCAGGCCGTCGGGGCCCTCGGCGATCACGGTGTGCAGCTGCTCGGAGAGCAGCGAGGGCACGGCGTCGGCGACGAGGGTGAGCATCCGGTGGCCGTACTCCCTGGCGGGCGCGGCGGCCGAGCGGAGCGGGACCCGCGCCAGTGGCTGCTTGACCACGTTGGTGGAGGGCAGCGCGGCCACGCGCGGGTTGGCCGCGTACAGCAGCTCGCGGTAGAAGCGCCCCTGGGCCTTGCGGTTCACCCCGACGGAGAGCGCCGCGTCGAAGAAGGCGGGGTGCATGAACGGCGCCGTGAACGAGACCTCGGGGCCGACCAGGTTGACCGGGGAGCGGGCGATGCCCCGCGCCGTCCTGGTGTGCAGGACCGACAGCGGCAGCTCCGCCCGGTGGCCGTTGAGCATGGAGGTCGACTGGGTGAAGGCGTGCCCGACGCTGTCGGTGATCCACTCTTGCGCCCGCTCCGACAGGAAGGGCGTGGAGGGGGAGCCCAGCGCCAGCGAGCCGAGCAGCGCGGCCTTGCGCTCGGCCTGGCCGGCGGCCTCCAGCGCGGCCCCGCTGACCATGAAGTTCTTCAGCAGCGGCCCCCCGGCCAGCCCGTCGACCAGGGTCCGCCCGGCCCGGTGCACCTCGCGGGCGAAAGGGGTGTACCAGGCGTGGTGCGGGGTGAGGAACTCCAGCCGCCGCGCCGCGGCCAGCGCGTCGTCGGGATAGGCGGCGGCGTCCTGCGGGATCACCCGGTGGCGCACGCCCAGCTCGTGGGTTATCGCCTTGGCGAAGACGATGTCGGTGTCGGTGCCGTCGTCGGGGCTGGTCGTCCACGACTCCACGTCGGCGCCGCGGGCCACCGCCACCGAGCAGAGCAGCCGCGAGTCGTAGCCGCCGCTGACCGGTACGAGCAGCGGGCGCCCGTCGAGTTCCTTGTAGACCTCGTGCAGGATCTCCAGGATCTCCCCGGCGGTCCTTCCCGCCTCGTACGGCTCCTCGCGCAGCCACCGGGGCAGCATCCGCTCGACGGAGATCCGGCCCGACGCCCGGTCGAAGACCAGCGCGCTCGCCCCGGCCAGCCGCTTCACCTGCGTGTACGGGGTGTCGTCGCGCAACGGGAAGGTGAGCTGGATGATCGAGGCCCAGGCGTCCCAGTTGATCTCGTACGGGGTACGCGCCAGGGAGAGCAGCGGTTCGAGCAGCGAGGAGAAGTAGAGCGCCCCGCCGCGGAACAGGTAGTAGACGTCCACGAGGCCGAGGCCGCCGGCGTGCAGGGTGATCCGCTCGCCGTCGTCGATCAGGCCGGGCGTCTCGTAGGTCTCGGCCACGGTGATCCATTGTGCGTTCGACGGTGCCGCCCCGCCTGGCTTGCGCTCCCCCCAGGCGAAGGCCCAGCCGCGCTCGTCCCGCCGGTAGGGCGGCAGCGGGGAGGAGCTGAACAGGGCCGCGTTCTGGCTCTGGACGGCGGGTCTGACCCGCGGCCCCGCCCCGCGCAGCGTCTCCAGGACCGCCTCGTCGAGGTGCCCGATGCCGCCGCAGACGTACGGCCTCACATTGAACGTCGGCCACTGCACCGTGCTGACTCCTCTATGTCGCGATTGAGCAAAGGGTATCCTTTCGCCCGGCTGAGGAAACGGAGGACGGCGTGACGGGCGACCAACTCGAAAGCACACGGCAGGCGTTACGGGAGGCGGTGGCGCACGCGGAAAGGGCTTCCGAGCTGGCCCGTCTGCTTGACGCGGCACAGGCCAAGATCGCTGACGCGGAGCGGGTGGCCGAAGAACTGCGTGGGGTGCGAGAACTTCTCAGCGAGACCGAGGAGCGGCTGGAGGCGGCGAACGCGGCCGAGGAGAAGCTCCGCAAGGACCTGGCGGAGCAGCGTTACCAGGCCGAGGTGGCCAGGTGGAAGCTCTCCTCGGTGCAGGTGGCCCGCTGGTCCAGGCTCGGTGACGCGATCAAGACGGGCAAGAGCAACCCGGTGCGGCTGGCGCGTGGCCTGCGCGGGGCGGCCAAGCCCGCCAAACGCCCGACCGCTCCCAAACGCCAGCCGGTGCCGCGCAAGAGCGGCGACAAGACGGCGGTGCCCGGCGCGTCCTTCCAGGCCACCAGCTCCGTCAGAACCGTCGGCGGCAGGTCGGTCAAGCTCAAGCCGTTCCGCGTCCCGACCGGGCCGAACACCCGCCCGCACCTGACCGCCGCTGTGATCGCCTCACCGCACGGCGAGGCACTGCTGCGCTACGAGTGGCGCCAGAGCACCGGCTTCACGCCCAAGGACTTCGCCCGGGTGCTGGCGGCGGAGGTCCCGCACCTGCTGCTGGTCGAGTCGGTGACCGAGGGGCCGTGGGCACAGGAGCTGTCCCGGCCGGGCCAGGGGCTGCGCGCCCTGCTGTCCTGGTGCGCGGAGCGGGGCATCCGCACGGTCTTCTGGCACACCGGGGGCGAGGCCGCCGGATTCGTCGCCGCGGCCAGGCTGTTCGAGCACGTGGTGACCGCGCTGCCCAAGTCCGTGGGGGCCTGGGGCGCCGCGCTGGCGGCCCAGGAGCCCGAGCCGGGCCGCCGGGCGCCCTCGCTGGGAATCCTGCCCTTCGCCATCCAGCCGCGCGTGCACAACCCGCTGCCGCTGGCCGGGGACCGGTTCGAGCGGGTGCTCTCGCTGGAGGAGCTGCTCCCCGGGCACCTGTCGTATCCGGACGTGCTCACCTCCTACCGCTGGCCCGTCGCGGTCGACTGCCCGCCGGGCACCGAGCCCTGGCGGATGGCCGAGCTGGCCGCCTGTGGAACCTCCATCGGCACCGAGCCCGACCCGCGCCGGGCCCACCTGGCGCTCCGCCAGGCGTACGCCTCGGGCACGATGACCAACAAGGTCGACGATCTGCTGGACGCGATCGGCCTGCCCAGCGGCCGGGCCACCCTGAACATCTCGGTGATCATGATCGACCGGGGTGACCTGGACCACACGCTGGCCCAGGTCGCGCCACAGAAGGGCGTCGTCCAGCTGGTGCTGCTCTCGGACGTCCCGGACGCCGCCGCGCGGGCCCGCGCCGCGCTGCCCGACCAGGTGCACGTCACGGTACGCCGCCCCGACCCCGGCCTCACCACGGGCGGCATGCTCAACCGCGCCCTCGACCTGTGCCAGGGGGACCTGGTGGCGGTCATGGACGCCCGTGACCGGTACGGAGAGCACTACCTGACCGATCTCAGCCGGGCGTTCCTGTTCGCGAGCGCCGACATCGTCGGCAAGGCGGCCTACTACGCCCACCTGCGCGACGTCGCGGCGACGGTGCTGCGCCAGCCCTCGGCGGAGTACTCCTACCTCCCCGACGTCGCGGGGGCCACCCTGCTGGCCCGCCGTACGGTGCTGCGCGGCATCGGCTTCGCCGACGTCTCGGAGAACTGGGCCGACGTGCTGATGCGCCAGTGCCGCGCGGACGGGATCAAGGTCTTCTCCGCGGACCGCTTCGGCTACGTCTGCCTCCGTGACCGCGACCGCTGGCTGCTCGGCTCGGCCCAGCTCGTCGACTACGGCCCGGCCGACCCGCACGCGCTGATCTGAGCGCGTACGTCCGGAGTCTAGGCTGACCAGATGAGGCCAGGCGCGCTCGGTGAGGTCCTCGGCCTGCCGCCGATCCCCAAGGGGACGTGGGCCGAGGAGGCGATCTACGTCTCCCCGGCCGCGCTGCGCCGGGGAGAGGACCCGGAGCGGATGGCCGACCGGCTTCGCGCGCTGCCGGGCATCGCGGCCGTCCGGGTGCCGGCCGGCGGTTTCCTGGAGATCGTGGTGTCCGTGCCCGGCGAGCTCGTCACGGAGATCGGCGGGCCCGTTCCACCCGTCACGGGCACGTCCCCGTGGGACGACCTCCCCAGGACGTGGGCCAACCCCGGGTTCGTCGTCAGGTACGCGCACGTACGGGCGGTCGCCGTGCAGCGCTGGGCGGTGGAGCTGGGCGTCGGCGGGGCCTTCAGGCCCGAACTGCTCGACGACCGCAGGGACCGGGCGGTGCTCAGGTCGCTGGCCGAGGTGCACGGCAGGCGGGTGAGCCGGGATCCCGGGTGGGCCGCCTACGCCGAGCACCTGGCCCTGGCCTACCACGACGCCTTCGAGGGGGCCGCCCCGCTTCCCGCCGGTGACGAGGAGCCGTCGGAGCTGCACACCGCCCGCGTACGCCTGGCGCGGGCGGTACGGGACGTGCTGGCCGAGGCGCTGGCGGCGCTTGGCGAGACGGCCCCCGACAGGTTGTGATAGACCCTCTCAAAGAAGATCAAAAAGATCAGGAGAGCGGTGAATGGGCGGTCCCCGTGACTGGGAGGCGTACGAGCCACGCCGCCCCGGGATGATCCGACGGGTGCTGCCGATGCTGCTCGCCTTCGCGGTGATCCTCGGCGGGCTCGCCTATCTGGGAGGCGACCTGCGCGAACTCCTCGGAACCGCGCCGGGCTCGCCCCGCTCGGCCGCGGCGACGCACCGCCTGTACGAGGAGACGGGGCCGATCGACGCCCGCTGCGGCACGCTCCCGGGAAACCTCGACGCCGACGCCCGCACGTCGCTGAAGGTCCTCGCCGGATGCCTGGACCGGATGTGGGCGGACACCCTGGCGAGGGCGGGCATCGACTACGCGCCGCCGGAGGAGGTGCGGCTGATCGCCGTCCCCGAGGCGGCCGCGTGCGGGATCGACGACTACGACTGGGCCGGGATCTACTGTCCCGACTCCCGCGTCGTCAACGTGCTGGTCGAGGACGAACCGGCCTTCCCGATGATGTTCACGCTCGCCCACGAGTACGCCCATCACGTTCAGGAGGTCAGCGGGATCGCCGACCAGAGGGGTTCCGAGGCCTTCGACGAGGCGTGGTCGCGGCGGCTCGAACTCCAGGCGGACTGCCTGGCGGCGGCGACGTTGCGCATCGCCACGCCGCGCCGGCTGGAGAGCCTGCGCGGCTTCGCCGGGCACGATTCCGGCGCCGAGGACGGCGCGGAGGCGGGCTACCGGCAGTCGCACGGCTCGGGCGCCAGCAGCGCCGAGTGGATGCGGCGCGGCCAGGAGGGCGGCACGGTGGCGTCCTGCAACACCTGGGGCGCTCCCGCCGAACGGGTCTCCTGAGGATCCTGTCGCGACGCGACATTAAAATATGTCGTCAAAGTGGTCAATAACGTAAAAAGTTCGCGTGTTCGAGGGCGATCGCGTCTCGATAGGTGGGCAATCGTCTCAGGGGGATCACCGGGTCCGATAGCCTCGATCGGGTGAGTCGATTCGCCCATCCCGCCGGTGACCGGCATGCCGAAGTGCTGCCCGAGGAGCGCCCTCCGCACGCACCCGCCGACCTGAACATGCTTGACCCGACCATCTGGCCGCGAACGTCGGACCGAGCCGACGGCTCGATCACGATCGGCGGCGTGGACGTCAGGGACCTGGTCGCCGAGCACGGCACCCCGCTCTACGTGGTGGACGAGGAGGATTTCCGTTCCCGCTGCCGCGACTACGCCGGCGCGTTCTCCGGGGGCGAGGTCCACTACGCGGGCAAGGCGTTCCTGTGCCGCGAGGTCGCCCGCTGGATCATGCAGGAGGGCCTCGGCCTCGACGTGTGCAGCGCCGGTGAGCTCGCCGTCGCGCTCAGCGTCGGCTTCCCGCCCGAGCGGATCACCATGCACGGCAACAACAAGTCGTACGCCGAGCTGGAGAGGGCCGTCGAGGCCGGTGTCGGGCACATCGTGGCCGACTCCTTCGAGGAGATCGCCCGTCTGGGCTTCCTCGCCGACAAGCACGGCAGGCGCCCCCGGGTGATGATCCGGGTCACCGTGGGCGTCGAGGCCCACACCCACGAGTTCATCGCGACCGCCCACGACGACCAGAAGTTCGGCTTCTCGCTGAGCTCCGGCGCGGCGGCGGAGGCGGCCAGGCGGATCCTCGCCCTGCCCCAGCTGGAACTCGTCGGCCTGCACTCCCACATCGGTTCCCAGATCACCGACACCGCGGGGTTCGAGGTGGCCGCGGGCCGCCTGGCCAAGCTCCTGGTGCAGATCAAGGACGAGCACGACGTCGTGCTGCCCGAGCTCGACCTGGGCGGCGGCTACGGCATCCCCTACGTCGACGGTGACATCGCGCTCGACGTCAAGGAGATCGCCGACAGTCTGCGGGAGATCGTCAGCAAGGTGGCCAGGACCGCCGGGCTGCCGGTGCCCAAGCTCACCGTCGAACCCGGCAGGGGCATCGCCGGGCTCGCCGGGGTGACGCTCTACGAGGTCGGCACGATCAAGGACGTCGAGGGGCTGCGCACCTACGTCAGCGTCGACGGCGGCATGAGCGACAACCTCCGCACCGCCCTCTACGGGGCCGAGTACACCGCGCGCCTGGCCTCCCGGGAGAGCGCCGCGGAGCCGATGCTCTCCCGGATGGTCGGCAAGCACTGCGAGAGCGGCGACATCGTCGTGCGCGACCTGTGGCTCCCCGGAGACCTGGCCCCCGGCGATCTGATCGCCGTCGCGGGCACCGGCGCCTACTGCCGCTCGCTCGCCAACAACTACAACTACCTCCCCAAGCCCGCCGTGGTCGCGGTCAAGGACGGGGTGTCCCGCGTGATCGTCCGCAGGGAGACCGAGGACGACCTGCTGAGAGGACAGCTGTGAAACGACCGGGAGCGGACGAGAAACCCGCGCGTGGCGTGGGCGAGAGGGGGGCGTGATCGTATGGCGCTGAAAGTCGCACTTCTGGGATGCGGGGTCGTCGGCTCCCAGGTGGTCAGGCTCCTGCACGAGCAGGCCGACGACCTCACCGCACGCATCGGGGCACCGCTGGAGCTCGCCGGGGTCGCCGTGCGGCGCCTGGGCCGCAGACGGGACGCCGACGTGGACCCCGCCCTGCTCACCACCGACGCCGAGGCCCTGGTCACCCGGGACGACATCGACATCGTCATCGAGGTGATCGGCGGAATCGAGCCGGCCAGGGCACTCATCCTGGCCGCGCTGAACGGCGGCAAGTCCGTCGTCACGGCCAACAAGGCGCTGCTCGCCGAGGACGGCGCGACGGTCCACGCCGCGGCCAGGGCCGGCAACGCCGACCTCTACTTCGAGGCCGCCGTCGCGGGCGCGATCCCGCTGGTCCGCCCGTTGCGCGAGTCGCTCGCCGGGGATCACGTCCACCGCGTGCTCGGCATCGTCAACGGCACCACCAACTACATCCTCGACAAGATGGACTCCACCGGAGCCTCGTTCTCCGACGCGCTGGGGGAGGCCCAGGAACTGGGCTACGCCGAGGCGGACCCCACCGCCGACGTGGAGGGCTTCGACGCCGCGGCCAAGGCCGCGATCCTCGCCGGGATCGCCTTCCACAGCCGGGTGACGGCCGCCGACGTGCACCGCGAGGGCATCACCGAGATCACGGCGGCGGACGTGGCCAGCGCCAAGGCGATGGGCTACGTCATCAAGCTGCTGGCGATCTGTGCCCGCTCGGAGGACGGCAGGTCGTTCGGCGTACGGGTGCATCCGGCGATGATCCCCAGGACGCATCCGCTGGCGGGGGTCCGCGAGGCGTACAACGCCGTGTTCGTCGAGGCGCAGTCCGCCGGCCGGCTCATGTTCTACGGTGCGGGCGCCGGCGGCGCACCGACCGCGAGCGCGGTGCTGGGCGACATCGTGGCCGTGGCCCGCAACGTGCTGGCGAGCACCCGGGGCTCGGAGGAGTCCACCTACGCGGACCTGACCGTGCATCCGATGGGCGAGACCGTCACGCGCTACCACGTCTCGCTGGACGTCGCCGACAAGCCCGGCGTGCTCGCCAGGGTCGCCGACATGTTCGCCAAGCAGGACGTCTCCATCCAGACCGTCCGTCAGGAGGGCCACGGCGCGGACGCCCAGCTCGTGCTGGTCACCCACCGGGCCAGCGACGCCGCGCTCTCGGCCACCATCGAGGGCCTGCGCGAGCTGGACATCGTCCGCGACGTGGTGAGCGTCATGCGGGTGGAGGGCGAGGACACCCCGTAGCGCGGTGACCGCCGCTCCCGGGACACCGGTGATTCGCACCGCCCGGTGCGTCCTCCGCGAAGAGCTTCGCGGAGGACGCACCGGGCGGTGTCATGCCGGGCCGGTATCAGGTTCCTGGGTATTTGATAACGGCTAAATCGGCGGTCTCTATAGGCTTATATGGTGTTTTTTTACGCTTTATTTGCTGTTCCAGGGGAGGGACCACCATGAAGATCTTTCGTCGGGTGGCCGTGTTCTCCGCGGCGCTGGCCATCGCGATGGCGCCGGGACAGATCGGTCAGGCGAAGACCGCGAAACCCGCCAAGAAGGTGGAGACCGTCGTCTCGCTCACCTTCGACGACGGTGACTCCACGCACCTGGCCGTGGCCCGCATGCTGGAGAAACGCGGCATGCGTGGAACGTTCTACATCAACACCGACACCATCGGCGGCGAGCTCAAGCTGACCCGTCGCCACCTCGCCGCGATAGCCGGGAAGGGCCACGAGATCGGCGGTCACACGCTGACCCACGTCCGCCTCACCGAGCTCACCCAGAGCGAGCAGGAGGGGCAGATCTGCGACGACCGCAGGAGGCTGGTGGCGTGGGGGTACCGGCCGGCCACCCTCGCCTACCCGTTCGGCGCGGTCGACTCCGACGCCAAGGCGGTGGCGAGGCGGTGCGGCTACGACGCGGCCCGCTCGGTCGGCGGGCTCAGGGAGTGGAAGTGCCCCGGCTGCCCGGCGAGCGAGACCACACGCCCGAAAGACCGCTACGAGATCCGCACGCCAAGCTCCGTCCGCGAGGACACCCTGCTGCGACACATGAAACAGCAGGTGCTCAACGCGGAGAAGAGCGGTGGCGGCCTGGTTCCGCTGGTGTTCCACCGGGTCTGCGACCGCTGCGGACTCTACTCGGTGGCTCCCGAGCGGCTGAACCCCTTCCTTGACTGGCTGGCGGCGCGCAAGTCCCGCGGCACCGTCGTGAAGACGCTGCAGAGTGCCGTCGGTGCCCGCTACCGCCCCGTGCCCGGCTGAGGAACGGCCCCTTCGGGGCCTCTCCGCGATCCCGGCGGGTCCGTAGGGCCGGGGCACCGGAAGGCCGTCAGGAGCCCTCGGTGAGCCTGCGGAGGCCGCGGGCGGCGCGGCCGAGCAGGGAGCGTTGCCGGGCCTGGCGCAGGGCGACGGCCTCCAGGCGGCGCTGTTCGGCCTTCTCCTTCCACCTGACGGTGTCGCGGCGGCCCTTGGCGGCCGCCGCGCGCAACTCTTTGAGCTCGGCCTTGAGGGCGGCGATCTGCCGCTGGGCCCGTTCGGCCTCCCGCGCCCGCGACTCGGCCGCCGCGCGCCAGCGCACGGCCTCCCGGTTGCGGTTCGTGGCCCAGTAGGGGTAGGCGCGCGCCGCCGGCCGCAGCCGCCAGGACTCCGCGTCCAGCCAGGTCGCGCCGTGCAGTTCGGCGATCACGTCGTCGAGCGACTCGCCCTCGCGGGCCACCCGCCTGGCCCTCGCCACGGCGGAGGTCCGCTCCAGGCGGGCGGCCAGAACGCCTGACTCGTCCTCGTCCAGCGCCACGAGCAGCAGGCCCTCGTCGTCCTGCTCCGCCCGCTCGACCAGCATGGCCAGCGATTCCGTCCCGGGTACCCACCCGGCCGGGCAGACGAGCCGGAACGGTGCGGGAGCCGAGGTCGGCGGGACCCGCTCGACGAAGGAGACGCGGCCGTCGTGGGCGTACTGGCCGCGCAGCAGCCGTAGGTCGAGCAGCGGGTCGTCCAGCGGCCCGCCCACCGGTTCATGGCGCTCGCCCGCAGGCGACGCCCACGGCCCGGCCAGGGTGACGTGCACGTCGGGCAGGCTGCTGGCCAGTGCCCCGTCGGCGCTCGCCCTGACGTCCTCGAAGGAGGCGCCTCGGGCGTCCACCACGACGTCGACATAGGGGACCAGCCACTGCCGGCCCGCGTCGGTGCGCAGGTGGCGCCGGTAGGGGACCCGGTCGGCGATGAACGGGTCGTTGTGCCGCCTGACGTCCGCGGGCCTGCGCATGGCGGTCGTCGTACCCAGGTGCCAGCTCAGCGCCTCGGCGTCGGGGACGAACACCGCGCCCGTCTGGGTGAGCCGGTAGCCCAGCTCGGTGTCCTCGCCGAGCCGCAGGGAGGTGTCCAGCCCTCCGGCCTCCTTCAGCAGGGCGGCCGGCAGTGAGACCGTCGCGCCCACGTGGACACGGTGCAGCAGCGAGCTGGGCGCGCCGCGGAAGCCGCGGTGCGCGGCGACGAGCTCGACGATCCAGTCGTGCCCGTGCTCGGGGTCCTCGGTGAAGAGGGAGTCCGCCTTGTCCTTGGCGACGGCGATCTGGACCTCGGCAGGGGTGGGCGGGGTGCCCGTCATGGCGGTGAAGCGCAGCGTCCCCAGCACCACCAGGTAGCCGGCCAGGTGGTGCCAGCGCATGTGCGCCTCGACGTGCTCCCGGTAGGAGACGATGTCGGCGTCCATCCGGTGGATCACCTCGCCGTCCGCGACGGCGGTGCCGGTCTCCAGGGCCCAGGCGATGCCCCGGCGGCCGGGGGCGCCGGGGACGATCCGGGTGCGTTCGGGGGCGATCTCGGGGAGCCGGAGCGGGGGCGCGCTGCCGTCGTCGACGACGATCACCTCAAGGAGGTGCGCGGGGTAGGTCTGCGCGGCGAGCGCGGCCAGGGTGAGATCCAGCCTGTCCTGCCCTCCCCGGGCGGGGATCACCACGCTCACCGGCAGGCGCGGCTCCCACGCGCCGAGGACGGGCGCCGGCAGCACCCCGTAGTCGTTGCCGGGAATCCGCGGCGCGGCGGCATGGACGGCGGCATGGGCGACCGGAACCGGCGGTGCGTACGGCGCGTCCGGTGCGTCAACGGGCTCCCCGACCGGGACCCACGGTGTGCGCGGCGCGTTCACGGTGCCTCCGGGGGGAGTTCCATGAGCGCGCTGGGCCGGAAGCCGCGCCACTGGCGCTTGTTCCGGCGCAGGAACGTGCCGATCGGCTCACGCCAGGTGTGGTTGGCGACGTTGCCGCGCCGCAGGATGTAGCCCAGGCCCTGGGTGCGGTAGATCTGCCCGCCCGCGGCCTGTACGGCGTGCTGGAACTGGGCGTCGATCGTGCCGGGCAGGGGACGGAAGCCGCCCACGGCCTCGAAGGCGGAGCGTTCGGCGAAGATGGTCCCCCCGGCGATGAAGTTGGTGATCTGCTCGGTGACCTGCTCGCGGTGGACGGTCACCCCGATCGAGGCGAGGTAGACGAACTCCGGGACCATGCCCACCACCTGGGCCCCCGAGTAGGAGTGGGCCAGCAGCAGGTCGGAGATGAAGTCGGGCCCGTACCAGTCGTCGTCGTCCATCTTCAGCAGGAACGATCCCGACGCCCTGGTCGCGGCCTCGTTCAGCACGGCCCCGAACACGCTCTCCTCGTTCGCCTCGAACACGGTGACCGGCCGCTCGAAGGAGGCCAGCGCCCCGCTCACGCCGGGATGCGTCGCCGGGATGCCGTGCAGGGCGAGGATCACCTCGAACTCGGCGCCGCGCTGCCTGGCCAGCTGCTCCAGCGCGAAGCCCGCCATCTCCGGGCGGCGGGTGGCGAGCAGCACCGAGACCGGCGGCGAGGGCCTCGCGGGGGCGCCGAGCTGTTCCCAGCGGGCGCGGACGCCATGGCCGCGCAGCGCCTCGCGGCGCAGCCGGATGCTGTGCTCCTCGCGCTCCAGGTCGTCCTTGAGCGCGGGCTCGTCGACCGAGGTGATCAGTCTGGCCAGCTCGGGGCCGAGGGCGCCGGCCCAGCGCGGCACGGCCTCGGAGACCAGCGGCACCCCGGCCGCCGCCAGCCCGGTGACGACGCGGAGCGCGGCCACCGGGCCGCTGTGACCGCGCCGCCAGTCCACCCGTACCCCTCTGACCTGCCTGATCCGGTTGACGTCCACGTCCGTGACGGCGCCGGAGGCCGCGAAGGCGGTGAGGGTCCGGCCACCGCAGGTGATCGCCCAGCGGCCGGACTCCACGGACAGGTCGGCGGTGCCGAGGGACGGCACGGTGACGAAGCCCATGGGGTTGACCGAGCGGTCGTCGACCGGTGGGACGGTCCGGGGTTCTGACAGGTCGCCGAGGCCGGCCTGGAGGATCCTGCCGCCGCCGGGGCGGCCGAGCCGCTCCCAGCTCATCAGCTCGGCGACCGGGCGGTCCACCGGGCTCTCGTCGCCGGACCAGGGCGGCGGCTCCTCGCCGGCCGCGCGCACGACCAGGTCGGCGCCGCGGGCACCGAACCTGTCGGGGACCGGCCCGCTCGGTGAGGACGGGGCCGCGTTCGGGTCACCGGGCCGCCAGTGGGCCGCTCCGGGGCCGGCCAGACCGGCGACGGGCGCGGCGACGGCGTCCATCCGGTGTCCCGCGAACGCCCTGGCGGTCGCGGCGAGCGTCCGCCCGGCGGGTGCCGGTTTGGAGAACCGCGCCTCGATCACCCAGGCGGGCGCCTCCGGCTGGTGGACCCGGAGTTCGACGAGCGACCGCCAGCGGTGGGCGGGAGTGGGCGAGGGCACCGGCGCGGTGTACCAGTGCGGCGTCTCTTCCACGGCGACGACCACCCGGGTGGCCATGGCCAGCAGTGACTGCAGGCTCGCGGCCCTGCGGAGGTCCGTCGGGGTGCGGGCGAGTACCAGGATCTCCGCGGCGCCCTCCTCCGCGCGCGGAATGCCGTCGAGGTCGCCGTCGAGGTCCATCGCCCCGTACGACTCCAGCTCGCCGAGTGTCTCGAAGCCCGCGCAGTAGACGAGGACGCGCCGCTTGCCGTTCCGCTCCCCGGCGGTGCGGACGAGATCGATCAGAAGGGACATCAGCCGTTCTTCCCCCGCCGCGGAGCCGTCCGCCGCCCGGCCGCCGGGATGATCCCCCTCAGGGGGCCACGCCGCCGCTCGTCCCGCGGGTGCCCGGCCTCCGCCCGCAGGCGCTCGGTCTCGGCGCGCAGGCTCTCCACCTCGCCCCGCAGCCGTTCCGCCTCGCGTTTCCACCGGGTGCTCTCGGCCCGCCACTTCGCGGGGTCCCCGGCGACGGGCTCCGCCTCCCCGGCGGTCGTCACGCCGAACTCGGCGGCGCTCACCCACAGGGAGCCGAAAAGCTCGTGGACGGCACCGTCGATGTCACCGTCGATGTCAGCGTCGATGTCACCGTCCGGGGTGCCTCCGGTCACCAGCGCCGCCCTGGCGAAGGCGGCGGTGCGCTCCAACCTGGCCGCCCTGACCCCGGTGGCCCCCTCGTCGAGCACCGCGCTCAGCAGCCCGTACCCCTCGCTCTCGGCGAGTCTCACCAGCTCGGCCAGGCTGTCGGCGCCGAGTGCCCACCCGGCGGGGAAGGAGAGGCGGAACGGCGCGGGTGCCGAGCCGGAGGGCGCCTCCTCGGCGAAGAGGACCCGTGGCTCATGGGCGTACAGGTTGCGCACCAGGCGCAGATCGAGCAGCGGCTCGTCGAGGGAGGGATGGCGCCCGGCGGGGAGCCGAGCCCAGGGCCCGACCACGGTGACGGCGACGTCGATGAGGGTGCCCGCGAGCGCGCTGTCCACGCTCGCCCGCACGTCCTCGTAGCGGGCGCCGCCGACGTCGACGACGACGTGCACGTACGGCACCAGCCAGGTCCTGCGCGGGTGGGTGCGCAGCCAGCGCAGATCGGGGATGAGGTCGGGCAGCACCGACCAGTTGTGCCGGTGCACCTCCTTCTCCCTGAGCATGACCGTGGACGGGCCGAGGTGCCAGCCGCGGGCCTGCGGGTCGGGGATGAAGACCGCGCCCGCCTGCGCGAGGCGGAAGCCGAGATCGGTGTCCTCGCCCATGTTCAACGCGGTGTTCACGCCGCCGGCCGAGCGGAGCAGTGCCACCGGGACCGATGTGCTGGCCCCCGAGTGGAGCCGGTAGGCCCCGGCGCCCGCGTCCCGCAGCCACCGGGTCTCCTTGAGCACGCCCGCCCGCCACTCGTGTGGCGTGGACCCGTCGAACAGTCTCTCCGCGTCCCCGGCCTGCACGGCCGAGAGGACCTCCCCGGCGCGGGGCCAGGTCCCGTCGGGGGTGAAGCGGACGTCGCCCATCACGACGGCGTAGGGGAGGAGGTGGTGCCAGCGCAGGTGCGCCTCGACGTGCTCCCGGTCGAGGATCATGTCGGAGTCGACCCAGTGCAGGATGTCGCCGGTCGCCGCCTCGGCGCCGGTCTGGCGGGCCCAGCCCCGCCCCCAGCGGCCTTCCGGTACCCGGACGAGGCGGGTGCCCGCCGGGGTGATCTCGGGGACGCGCAGCGGCGGGTCGCTGCCGTCGTCGACCACGACCACCTCCATCAGATGCGCGGGGTAGGTCTGCGCGGCAAGGGAGGCGAGCGTGCGGTCCAGGGCGTCCTGGCAGTCGTAGGCCGGGATCACCACGCTCACCCTGAGCCGGGGCTCCCACCGGCCCAGGTCGGGCGGGAGCAGAGGTCCGTAGTCGTTCTGCCTGACCCTGGCGCGCGGGACGCCGGTCCGGCCGGCCAGGTCGTCGCCCCCGGCCCCGCTCACGCCTCTCCCCCCGGGGTGGCCTGTTCGGTCCGCGCCTCCACGGCGGCCAGTCGCGGCAGCAGGTCGTTGACCATCTCCGCCATCTCCTGGCGCTGCGGTATGGAGACCAGCCGATCCTCGCCCAGCGAGACCAGGATCGTCTGCAGGTCCTCGTCCCGCTTCCGCTCGTGTTCCCTGAGCAGTTCGACGATCTCGTCCAGCCGCCGGTCCAGCCGCTCGGTGGCGGCCTTGACCGTGGCCAGCTCCGCTTCGTAGCGCTTGATGCGGGTGTCGATCCGCAGGGCCTTGCCGTCGACCCTGCGCACCGTCGCGATCGCCAGCATCTGGACGGCGAACACCGTCGCGATCGCGCCGAGCACGACGGCCGCCGTGGCCGAGATGACATCGGTGCCCGCGAGCAGCGTCAGCGTGATCAGTACCACCGGACCGATGGTCGCCGCCAGAAGCGTCAGTTTTCGGGGCGTGGGCATCCGCGCTTACCTTCCATGCCGCTCTGTCATTACCTGTTCATTGATGGGGAGATAAATGAGGCTATCCGCTCTTCAAGTGCAAATATGGCTGGAAATGGGAAATTCCAAGGTTCCTGTGACCTGTGTGACAGCTGTGAGTGATTAATGGTGATCACGCAGGTCAAGTGGGAAGTGTGGTGAGAAGGGATCTTCCTGCCTCGCTATCCTTCGGTCGTGCCCGCGCAGCCGATCTCCCTTCCCCCGTCCCTTCTCGCCACACCGGCGGGCTTCCTGCGGTCGGCGGCCGGGGAGACGGCCGAGCTGTCCTGGACCGGCGAGGGCTGGCTGGCGGCCGGTTCGCCGCTCGGCGACCGGCCGGACGCCGAGGAGGCGGCCCGCCTGCGCCCGCTGCGGGGACTGGTCGTCCGGTGGCCCGCCTCCAAGGTCCCGGTCGGCGCGGTCACCGGTCTGGCCGCGGCCGGGGTGCCGCTGCACGCCGCCGTCTCGCCGGACTGGGTGGATCCCGAACTGGCCCGCCTGCTCGCGGCCTGGGCGCCCGAGGAGGACGACGGCTCAGGTCTCCGATCGGTGACCGCCCTGCGCAGGGAGGAGCACAGCGTGCGACTACGCCGCCACGGGCTCCGCGACCGGATGGGGACAGGCCGGGCGGAGACGCCGCCCACGGTCAGCGTCGTGATGTCCAGCATGCGACCGCACCTGCTGGGCGCCGCGCTCGGCCAGATCGCCGGGCAGCGCCGGGTACGGGTCGAGGTCCTGCTCGGCCTGCACGGCGTCCCCGCCGCGCACGAGGAGGTCAGGCGGGCGCTGCGCGGGTGCGCCCTGCCCGTCACGGTGGTCGAGGCCGAAGGGGAGACCCCCTTCGGGGAGGTGCTCAACCTGGCCGCCTCCAAGGCGGCGGGCGACTATCTGGCCAAGTGGGACGACGATGACTGGTACGGCCCCGAGCATCTGGCCGACCTGCTGCTCGCCCGTGCCTACTCCGGGGCGGACATCGTCGGCACCGCGGCCGAGTTCTTCTACCTGGAGCCGCTGAACGCCACGATCCGCCGTACCGACTACACCAGCGAGGTCTGGTCCGAGCACGTCGCCGGGGGCACGATCCTGCTCCCCGCCGACACCTTCAGGGACGCGGGCGGCTTCCCCCCGCTGCCCCGGGGCGTCGACGCCGGGTTGCTGAAGGCCGCGCACGCCGCGGGGGCGCGCATCTACCGCACCCACGGCCTGGGCTACGTGCTGCGGCGTTCGGTCGGTGCCGAGCACACCTGGCGGCTCTCCCTGGCCCACTTCCTGCGCGTCGCGTCGAACCAGTGGCGCGGTTTCCGCCCGAGTCTGATCCTGGAAGCGCGATGACAGCACGGATAGCCGGTAACGACTACCGGAGCCTCACGCCGCCCGCCCTGGGGGCCTGGACGCCCTCGCTCCGGGTGAGCGTCGTCATTCCCGCCTACGGTGACCAGGAGAAACTCGACCTGGCACTCGCCGGGCTGGCCGTGCAGACCTACCCGGCCGCGCTGACCGAGGTCATCGTGGTCGACAACGGCAGCAGTCCGCCGCTGCGCCTGCCCGAACTCCGCCCGGAGGGCACCAGCCTGATCGTCTGCCCGATCCCCGGCCGGGCCCACGCCCGCAACGCCGGTCTGTCGGCCGCCACCGGTGACGTGATCCACTGGCTCGACTCCGACGTGGTTCTCGACCGCAGGTCGGTCGAGGCGCACATGCGCTGGCACCATGCCGCCCCGTACCTGGCGGTCACCGGTTACCTGCGCTTCACTCCGGCCCGGTTGCCCGCTCCCGAGGTGGTGGCCGCCGCCGACGACCTGGCCAAGCTCTTCGAGCCCGCCGAGCCGCATGCCTGGCTGGTCGACCTCGTCGAGCGCACCGACGGCCTCACCGCCAACCCGCACCGCGCGTTCAGCCTGCACGTCGGCGGCGCGACCTCGGTCAACGCCGCGCTGCTCGCCGCCGCCGGGCCGATGGACACCGACCTGATCCTCGGCCAGGACACCGAGATGGGCTACCGGCTCGCCCAGGCGGGTGCCGTCTTCGTCCCCGAGCCGCTGTCGCGCGCCTTCCATCTGGGCCCGACCATGCGCATGCGCGGCAAGGCCCCGATCGACCGGGTCAGCCACGCGTTCGTGGCCGACCGGATCCCCTCCTACCGCTGGCTCCGCTC
This sequence comes from Streptosporangium sp. NPDC001681, assembly GCF_040298085.1. Taxonomy (NCBI): domain Bacteria; kingdom Bacillati; phylum Actinomycetota; class Actinomycetes; order Streptosporangiales; family Streptosporangiaceae; genus Streptosporangium; species Streptosporangium sp. NPDC001681. The sequence continues at coordinate 29,520 of NZ_JBEOZN010000017.1, forward strand.
CCATCCGAGCAGGCAGTGGAAGGTGCCGTACCTGGAGGTGGTCGTCGAGCCCGGGGGCAGGACGGGGCGGGAAGGTCCCGGATACTCCTACGACGAGGTCCGCGCCACGGTCGACGCCGTCCTCGCGGGTACCCTGCCCGACGTCGCGGTCACCCTCACCGGCCCGTGGGACCGCATCGGCACGGAGGGGCGCGCCCCGCTGAAGGATCCGGACCTGGACCTGGTGCTGATCCGCGGCCACTACGCCCACGAGGCCAGGGTCCGCTTCGTCGACGAGGCCTCCGTCACTTCCGCTGTCACCTCCGCCCCGTCCGAGGACTCCCGGCAGCCCCGCGCCGGTGGCACCGCCGCCCCCTACCGGCTCAGGCTGCCCGCCGGGTGGGTGCCCGGTGACGACACCCTGGCCCGCCTGCTCGACCTGGCCGGGGACGACGGCTACGGCCTGGTCTCGGTGCTGCTGGCCGAGGGGGGACAGGACGGTGACGGCGGTGCGGCCGGCGGGCCCGGAGCGGGCTCGGAGCGGATGATCGTCGCGGCGCGGCTGGAGCGCGCCGCCGCGTTCGGGCGTGCCGCGATCGTGCTGGAGGAGGGAGAGGACCTCGACGACGCCGTGGAGGACACCTTCGGCGTGGTCTGGGTGGACGGCGAGACCTACGGGTTCGCGTCCGAGGCCCGCCCCATCGTCGGCCGCCGGGGTGCCCACCGGGCCAGGATCGAGGCCGAGGCCCAGGTGGCCCGTCTCACCAGGGAGAACGAGCGGCTCCGCGGTCAGGTGACCAAATGGCGTGACGAGGCGGGCCGCTGGCGAAAAAGCGCGGTCGAGCTGCGGCGCGAGGTCGGCACCCTGCGCAAGGAGCTGGCCGCCGCCAGGAAGGTCGTCCAGTACGGGCTGCTCTCCTCGGTCAAACGGGCCATCACCCGCCGCCGCTGACCTTCCCGCGCCGGTCTCTCCCCCCCCCGCGGACGCCCGCCCGCGCGGCGCCGGTCAGCGTTCGTTCCCGACGGTGCCGACGCCGCCCAGGAAGTAGGAGCCGATGTCCCGGTACGGCACGGTGGTGCCGGGTTCCGGGCGCCATTCGGGCAGGTTGACGATGCCGGGCTCGACCACGTCGAAACCCTCGAACAGACGGATGATCTCTTTGCCGGTACGGGCGACGAAGGGTGAGGAGGCCCCGTCGTAGACCTGGGTGACCCCCTCCGCCGCCTCCGGGCGCGCGTCGATCGCGACGTGGGACAGGACGAGGTGGCTGCCGGGGGCCATGGCTCGGCGCAGGGTGGCGATGATGCCGAGGGGGTCCTCCTGGTCGGGAACGAAATGCATGATCGCCAGCAGGAGTATCCCCACCGGCTGGTCGAAGTCGATGGCCGCGCGCACGTCCGGGTGCTCCAGAATCTCCTCCGGCCGGCGTACGTCGCCCTCGACTATGGTCACATTCTCGTTCTTGCCGAGAATCGCCCGGCCGTGAACCAGAACCGTCGGATCGTTGTCGACATAGACGACCCGCGCGTCGGGCGCGACCTGGTGCACATTGTTCTGGGTGGGCAGGCCGGCACCGATGTCGAGAAACTGGCGGATGCCCGATCCGGCGAGGAAACCGACGGTCCTGCCGAGGAAGGCGCGGTTGGAACGGGCGCTGTGCCGGACCTCGGGGATGACCTCCAGAACCTTCTCCGCAGCCTCCCGGTCTGCGGGAAAGTGGTCTTTACCCCCTAAATAGTAGTCGTACATACGTGCGACGTTAGGAATGTGGGTTTGAACACCCTTGGGTATCTGGTCGGTCACACCCTGCTCCCTTGTAGGGATATTTCTTGAATTGTATGGATCATAGTCATTCGGACCATTGGAGAAGCTCTACCGGAACTGGCAGGATCGCGCCATGGCCGTCACCCCCCCGCGCCGTGTCCTTGGCCTCCAGCTCGCCGACGGCATCGGCCGCGGCAACATGTGGGCCTGCCTGTCCATGGCGTTCGCCTCGACTATGATCATCTCTTTCCTGCCCGCCGCGCAGCCCTACATCCTGGGCGCCGTCCTCGGAGTGGGCAAGGCGGACCAGGGCAAGGTCGTCGGCCTCCTGGGCGTGGCCGCCGAGATCGCGATGATCGCCAGCCTGGCCTGGTACGGGGCACTGGCCGACCGGTACGGTCGCCGGCCCATCGTGGTGGCCGGGTTCGTGCTGTGCGCGCTGGGCACCGCGCTCTTCCCCTTCGCCGCGAACGCGACGGTCCTGGTGGTGCTGCGGGTGATCTTCGCCCTCGGCGTGGCCGCCCTCAGCGCGATGCTGTCCACGGTGGCGATCGACTACGTCCGCAACGGCTCCAGAGGAAAGTCGTACGGCCTGATCGGCCTGTTCAGCGGGCTGGGCGCGATGCTCGCGGTGCTCGGCCTGATCCGCCTGCCCAAGATCCTCGAGGACGGGGGGATGGCCCCGGCCGGCGCCGCCCGAGCCTCCTTCCTGATCATCGCCGCGGCCGTTCTCGCGGTCGCCGCGCTGATGTGGTTCACCCTGTCAAAGGAGGGGGTCCCCGGTGCCCCCGAGCGCCCCCCGCTGCCCCGCCTGGTCAGGGAGGGTGTCACGCTCGCCCGCGACCCCGGCGTGGCGCTGTCGTACGCGGCGGCGTTCGTCGCCCGCGCCGACCTCGCGGTGGTCGCCGGCTTCCTGTCCCTGTGGGTCGTCGACCACGCCACGAGCGAGCGCGGCATGTCCGGGGCGGAGGCCTTGGCCAGGGCCGGAGCCGTGGTCGGTGTCGCGCAGACCGTGGCCGTGCTCGCCGCCCCGCTGTTCGGCTGGCTGGGCGATCGCATGCGGCGCCAGGACGTGGTCATCCTCGCCCAGACCGTCGCGGCGCTGTCCTATCTGTCGACGTTGCTGATCAGCGACCCGCTCGGCTCCGGGATGATGCTGGTGGCCGTGCTCATCGGCCTGGGGGAGATCGCCGGGATAACCACCGCGGGACCGCTGCTGGCCCAGCAGGCACCCGCCGGGGTGCGCGGCTCCGCCTACGGGGTGCAGACCCTCTGCGGCGCCCTGGGCATCCTCACCGTCTCCGCCCTGGGCGGCCTGCTCTACGACGCCTGGCGCCCGGCCGCGCCGTTCGTGGTGTCGGGCACGCTCGGCCTGCTCGTCGTCGCCTTCGGGCTGGTCGTACGGCGCCGGGTCACGCCCCTGCCGGAAAGCCGCGAGAGTGTGGGCGTTTCGGTCTGATCCGCCCCGACCGGCGACGGTACGGCTCAGTTCCTGAGGGAGGTGCGGAGCCTGCCGAGGAGCGTGCTCCACCCGCCCCGGGCCTGGTGCCGCCCCTGCCCGGCGCCCTGTCTCACCGCCTGCGGCGCGCTCTTCCGCTCGGGGGCCGGAGCCTGGGGCCGGGGCGCGGCCGGGGCGGGGGGCGCCGTCTCGGCGGGCCAGAACTCCGGCCGCGCCCCGCGCCGTACACCGTGGGTGGCCCTGACCGAGGCGGCGACGGCGGCGACGTCGTCCGCGCCGAGCAGCCTCGCCCGGCCCAGCGCCTCGGTCCGCTCCAGCGTCGCCTCGCCGTCGGCGCCGAGATCGACGACGAGCATGCCGGAACGGTCGCCCTGCATCGCGGCGATCATCCGTTCCAGCGAGTCACGCCCCAGCGGGACCGAGGTCGGAGCGGTATAGCGGAACGGGATCGGGGCGGGGGTTTCGGAGACCTCGTCGGCGAATCGCACCCGCTCGTCGTGGGCGAAGTGCTCACGCAGCAGCCGCAGGTCGAACAGAGGGTCGTCCAGCACCGGCCGGCGGTCCGCGGACAGCTTCGACCAGGGGGCGACCAGGGTGACGACCACGTCGCCGAGAGACCCGTCGAGTGCCGCGCTCACCGCCTCGCGCACCTGTTCCCCCGGCCCCTCGGCACCGAGCACCACCTCCACGTACGGGACCAGCCAGTGGCGGCCACGGTCCTTGCGCAGGTCGCGGCGGAGCGGCACCCGGTGGGCCAGGTAGGGGGCGACGACCTGTACCGCCCGCTGCCGGTTGCGGCGCTGGGCGGGGAGTCCCAGGTGCACGGCCTGGGCCTTCATGTCGGGGATGAAGACCACGCCGTGCGCGGCCAGCCGGTAGGCGAACTCGGTGTCCTCGCCCCGCAACACCTCCGTGTCCACCCCGCCCACGGCGCGGAAGATCTCGCGCCGCATGGAGACCGTCGGCCCCGTGCACACGTGGTAGGGGTTGCGGCTGGCCCGCAGGCCGTTGGTGCGGGAGATCGTCTGCTCGGTGGAACTGGGCAGGGCGTCCGCCAGGTCGAAGACGGACTCCAGCCGGCCCGCACGCACACCGTCGTGCACCTGGGCCGCCGTCAGCGACGGCTCCTCGACGAACTTCTTCGCGCCGATCGTGACCAGGTAACCGGCCAGATGGTGCCATCGGGCCAGCGCCTCGATGTGTTCGCGGCAGATGACCATGTCGGCGTCGAGGCGCTGGATGATCCGCCCGTCGGCGAGGGCGGCGCCGGTGTTCACCGCGTGGGCGATGCCCCAGCCCGAGGGGTCGGTGGTCACGAGCCTGGTGCCCCGCGGGACGATCTCCGGCAGCCGCAGTGCGGGCTCGCTGCCGTCGTCGACCACGATCACCTCCATGAGGTGCTCCGGGTAGGTCTGCGCCGCCAGGGAGGCGAGGGTCAGATCGAGCCTGTGCTGTCCGCCGCGGGCTGGGATGATCACACTTACCGAGAGTTCCGGATCCCACGCGCCGAGCGCAGGCGGGTCCAGGGGGGAGTAGTCGTTGTGCCGGATCGGTGGCAGGTCCGCCGCCGCGCCGCCCGTCATGATGTGGCACCCCTTGTCTGGTTCGTAGCCCGTCAAGTGTTCGGCCCATCGCTTGTCAAGGCCTGTCAAGCTCCGCAGACCCTACCGGCCCATTCTTAGGGTTTCCTGTAGGCAGGACGCCCCGGGTGTCCATTCGGTGGACAGCGCATCCCAAGGCTGAACAGGTTGCCCGTAGACTCTTTTTCCAACACCGCAGGTAGCACGCGCACGGATTGGCCGCGCGCGGGAGGAGCAATCATGACCAGGGCGTGGCGTGGCCTCATCGAGGAGTACCGTGACCGACTTCCGGTGACCACGGCGACGCCCGTCGTCACGCTCCTGGAGGGCGGCACCCCGCTCGTCCCGGCGAACCGGGTGTCGGCGCTGACCGGCTGCGAGGTCTACCTGAAGGTCGAGGGCCTCAACCCGACGGGAAGTTTCAAGGACCGTGGCATGACCATGGCCATCAGCAAGGCCGTCGAGGACGGGGCGAAGGCGGTCATCTGCGCCTCCACCGGCAACACCAGCGCCTCCGCCGCCGCCTACGCGGTCCGCGCGGGCCTGACCTGCGCCGTGCTGGTGCCCCGGGGCAAGATCGCGATGGGCAAGCTGGCCCAGGCGCTGGTCCACGGGGCCCGGCTGCTCCAGGTCGAGGGATCCTTCGACGACTGCCTGGAGATGACCAGGAAGCTCTCCGAGAACTACCCGATCGCGCTGGTCAACTCGGTGAACCCGTTCCGGCTCCAGGGCCAGAAGACCGCCGCCTTCGAGATCGTCGACACGCTCGGGGACGCTCCCGACATCCACTGCATCCCGGTCGGCAACGCGGGCAACATCTCGGCGTACTGGATGGGTTACACCGAGTACGCGGGCGACGGCATCGCGACGAGGACGCCCCGCATGTTCGGCTTCCAGGCCAGCGGTTCCGCGCCGATCGTCAACGGTGCGCCGGTGACCCACCCGCACACGATCGCCACCGCGATCCGCATCGGCAACCCCGCCTCGTGGCGGCTCGCCGAGGCCGCCCGCGACGAGTCCGGCGGCGTCATCCAGGCCGTCACCGACCGCCAGATCGCCGCCGCGTACAAGCTACTCGCCCAGGAGGAGGGCGTCTTCGTCGAGCTCGCCTCCGCCGCCAGCGTGGCGGGCCTCCTCCAGGCCCACAGCCAGGGCCTGGTCGAGCCGGGGCAGCGCGTCGTGTGCACGGTGACCGGAAACGGCCTCAAGGACCCCGACTGGGCCATCTCGGGCGCCCCCGCCCCGGTGACGATCCCGATCGACGCGCACGCCGCGGCCATCGCCCTCGAACTCGCCTAGGTCCTGTGCCGCGGATCCTGTCGTGGCGAGGGCCGGTCGGGTGGTACCCCGCGGGACGGCGGAGGGAGCCGTGGCGTTCCGCGGTGGCCGGCGGCAACATGGCGGGGCACCGCCCGGCCACGATGAGCGGAAGATCCGAGGGGCGGGGCCCAGTGAACCCGGCACGCCGCGACCGCCCCGGTATCGCACCTGGAAATCCCACAGAACCGGGCAGATAGGAGAAGCCACTTGTCCGCCATGGCCACGCCATCGAGCCGTGCCCCGGGAGATCTATGATCAGCGGCAAGGTGACCGTCCAGGTCCCCGCGACCTCGGCGAACCTCGGCCCGGGATTCGACACGCTGGGTCTGGCACTCGGCCTCCACGACGAGGTCGAGGTCGAGCTGTTCGAGCCCTCGGGGGGCTCCGGCTCCCGGAGCGTCGTCATCGAGGTCGAGGGAGAGGGCGCCGGCGAGCTTGACGAGGGTGAGGGGCACCTCATCGTCACCACGATGCGCACGACCTTCGACCGGATGGGGCTCGGGCAGCCGCCCGGGATCAGGTTGCGCTGTCTCAATCGCATCCCGCACGCCCGCGGCCTCGGGTCGTCCTCGGCCGCGATCTGCGCCGGGATCATCGCCGCCCGCGCGCTGGCCATCACCCCGTGTCAGGACGGCTCCGCCCCTGCTCACCGGCCGGGGGCGCGGCCCGAGTTCACCGACGACGAGGTCTTCGCGCTGGCCACCGAGATCGAGGGCCATCCCGACAACGTGGCGCCGTGCCTGGCGGGCGGGCTCACCGTCGCGTGGACGGACGGAACGGGCGCGCCGCACCTGGTGCGGCTGCTCCCGCACTCCGACGTCAGGCCCGTGGTCCTCATCCCCGGGTACCGGCTGTCCACCGAGGTCGCCCGGGGGCTGCTGCCCAAGGCGGTGCCGCACGCCGACGCCGCCGCGAACGCGGGGCGGGCCGCGCTGCTGGTCGCGGCGTTGACGGCCAGGCCGGAACCGGAACTCCTGCTGGCCGCCACCGAGGACCGCCTCCATCAGGACTACCGCGCGCCCGCGATGCCGCTCACCGCCGACCTGGTACGGCGGCTGCGCGGGGCGGGCGTCGCCGCGGTCGTTTCGGGAGCGGGGCCCACGGTTCTTGCGTTTTCGACCGTGAATACGCAGGATTTGATCGCAGCAGAAGTGGGTAATGACTGGCACATCCGGCCACTGGATGTCGAAACCCGGGGTGCCCGTGTTGTTTCTCCTGAGACACGCTGACATCTCTCGACCTTCAGGGAATAGCTGTGTGCGCTGGTGATGTTAGGCTGATAGCCGCACCAGGTGCCCCGCGTTGGGTGCGTGCTTGTCAGCCACACATCGCTGCATCGTGTCTCACTCCGTGAGGCGTGATCGCCGCAGTGGCCTCCCCGAATCCGTCGCCTCCGAATGCTCCACATTCGGCTGGGGCAACGAAGAGGCGGCGTTTTAGGGGACATGCGCGTTCGATCTACCTCGACATCTGGTTGCCGGTAGCAATCCGGGGGGGTGTCCTCCAAGTCCCACCGTCGGCGATTCTCGATGGTGACGGCCTGGATCAGCCCTTCTCCGACAGTGGCGGCGGCTCTCCATGGGCCGTCGAGGATCGCAACGTGCAACCCGACCCGGTCTGTCCCACCGGGTCGATCGCACCACCGGGACGATTGGCTGATCATGGCCACGCCCGACCCCTGGGAAGGACCCATTAGTGAGCGACACCACCGAACTCCTCTCCGACGTCACCGGCACGGCGCCGACGTCCGGCGACACCCCCACCCGCCCCGCGGCCAAGCCGCGCCGTCGCTCCGGCACCGGCCTGTCCGCCATGGTGCTGCCCGAACTGCAGGCCATGGCCTCCGGTCTCGGCATCAGCGGGACAGGGCGGATGCGCAAGAGCCAGCTCATCGCGGCCATCCAGGAGAAGCAGGGCGTCTCCGCCGAGAGTGCCCAGGCTCCCGTCACCGCCAAGGAGACTCCGGCCGTAGCCGTCCCCGCAGCCGCGGCCGAGCCGGTCGTCGAGCGTCCGGCACGCACCCGCAGGGAACGTTCCCGCCCCGCCGTGGCCGCCGAGCCCGTTGTGGAGCAGGCGCCGCCCGCTCCCGAGCCCGTGGCCGCCGTCGTCGCTCCCGAGCCTGTCGTGGAGCAGCAGACCATCGACGCCGTCCCGGCCGAGGGCCGCGGCGAGCGTGGCGAGAGCCGCCGCGAGCGCGGTGAGCGTCGTGGCCGTGGCGGCGAGCGCGGCGAGCGCGGCGAGCGCGTCAGCGACCGCCGCGAGCGTGGCGACAACCGCGGCGACCAGCGCGGCGACCAGCGCGGCGACCAGCGCGGCGACCAGCGCACCGACTCCCGCGCCGGCGACGCCGGCCAGAACCGTGGCGAGCGGGTCAACGACCGCGGCGACCGCGGTGAGCGCGGCGACCGTGGAGACCGTGGAGACCGCGGCGACCGCGGCCCGCAGAACCGGGGGCCGCAGGACCGCAGCGACCAGCACGGCGTGGGCGACGACGACGACCGTCGCGGCCGCCGCGGCCGGTTCCGCGAGCGCAACCGCCGCGGCCGCGACCGCTTCGACAGCAACGAGCCCGTGGTGGGCGACGACGACGTGCTGATCCCGATCGCCGGAATCCTCGACATCCTCGACAACTACGCGTTCGTCAGGACCAGCGGTTACCTGCCGGGTTCCAACGACGTCTACGTCTCGCTGGCCCAGATCCGCCGTAACGGCCTGCGCAAGGGCGACGTCGTCACCGGCGCCGTCCGCCAGCCCCGCGACGGCGAGCGCCGTGAGAAGTTCAACGCGCTCGTCCGCCTGGACACGGTCAACGGCATGGACCCGGAGCAGGCGCGGCAGCGCCCTGACTTCAACAAGCTCGTCCCGCTCTACCCGCAGGAGCGCCTGCGCCTGGAGACCGAGCCGAACATCCTGACCACCCGGATCATCGACATGGTGGCGCCGATCGGCAAGGGCCAGCGTGGTCTCATCGTCTCCCCGCCCAAGGCGGGCAAGACGATGGTGCTTCAGGCGATCGCCAACGCGATCACCCACAACAACCCCGAGTGCCACCTGATGGTCGTCCTGGTGGACGAGCGTCCGGAAGAGGTCACCGACATGCAGCGGTCGGTGAAGGGCGAGGTCATCCACTCGACCTTCGACCGCCCGGCCGAGGACCACACCACGGTCGCGGAGCTCGCCATCGAGCGCGCCAAGCGCCTGGTGGAGCTGGGCCACGACGTGGTCGTGCTGCTCGACTCGATCACCCGTCTGGGCCGCGCCTACAACCTGGCGGCCCCGGCCTCCGGCCGCATCCTGTCCGGTGGTGTCGACTCCACCGCGCTCTACCCGCCGAAGCGCTTCTTCGGTGCCGCCCGCAACATCGAGAACGGCGGCTCGCTGACGATCCTCGCCACCGCGCTGGTCGAGACCGGCTCCAAGATGGACGAGGTCATCTTCGAGGAGTTCAAGGGCACGGGCAACCTGGAGCTCAAGCTCAACCGGCAGCTTGCCGACAAGCGGATCTTCCCCGCGGTGGACGTCGACGCGTCCGGCACCCGCAAGGAGGAGATCCTCATGGGCAAGGACGAGCTCCAGATCATCTGGAAGCTCCGCCGCGTGCTGCACGCCCTTGACATGCAGCAGGCTCTCGAGCTTCTCCTGGAGAAGATGAGGGAGACCAAGTCCAACGCGGAGTTCCTGCTCCAGGTGCAGAAGACGACCGTCAGCTCCGAGCGCGACTGACCGCTCACCGCACGTTGAACGCCCCGGCCCTCAGGCCGGGGCGTTCGGCGTTTCCAAAGCGCTTGTCTGACCCGGGTCTTCGGGATATCCCTACTTCAGGACGCATCTTCGCGGACGACAGGGGGGCGCGTGACTGCCGAGACAGTGGTGAGCACGCCCGTGGTCAGGACGCCGCTCCGGCGGCGCGTGCCCTTCGGGCCGAACGGTCCCCTCGGCATGTTCGTCGACCCGATGACCTGGCGGGCCGTTCCCTACCTGCTGGTGAGCCTGTTCCACGGCCTCGCCTGGTTCGCGTTCCTCGCCTCGGTGATCCCGCTCTCCCTGGCGCTGGTGATCGTGTGGATCGGGCTGCCGCTCCTCGCCCTGACCATGCTGGCCTGGCGGGGGGTGGCGATGCTGGAGCGCCGGTTCCTCCGGCTGGCCTTCGGCGTCGACATCCCCAGCCCCTACCGGCCATCGGAGGGCGACAACCTGTTCCTGCGCTGGAAGGACATGTTCGTCGACCCCGCCACCTGGAAGGATCTGCTCTACCTGCTGTTGCTGCTGCCGATCGGGATCGGGGAGTTCACGGTCTCGGCGGTCCTGTGGACGCTCGGGCTCGGCCTGACCGTGGCGCCACTGCCTCTGCTGCTGGTGGGGGAGCCGATGACCCCCATCGGCGAGTTGCCGATCGACAGCGGGCCGAAGGCGCTGCTGTGCATGCTGATCGGGATCGGGTTCCTGCTCGCGGCCCTGTACGCGACCCGGGGGATGGCCTGGCTGCACGGCCTGCTCGGCGCCGCCCTGCTGGGCACGGGGGAGAAGAACCGGCTGGCGGCCCGCGCCGCGCACCTGCGGGCCAGCCGGGCCCGCGGGGTGGACGCGGCCGAGGCCGAGCGGCGCCGGATCGAGCGTGACCTGCACGACGGCGCACAGCAGCGGCTGCTGTCGGTGGCCATGGACCTGGGCCGGGCCCAGGCCAAGCTGGACTCCGACCCGACCGCGGCCCGGGAGCTCCTCGACCAGGCGCACAGGGGCACCAAGGCCGCCATCGCCGAGCTGCGTGACCTCGCCAGGGGCATCCATCCGGCGATCCTCACCGACAGGGGGCTGAACGCCGCCCTGTCGTCGCTCGCCGCGCGCGCGCCCGTACGGGTGGATCTGGCGGTGGAGGTCTCGCACCGGCCCCCGCCGGCGGTGGAGAGCATCGCGTACTTCGTCGTGGCCGAGTGCCTGACCAACCTGGCCAAGCACTCCGAGGCCACCGAGGCGTCCATCCGGGTCAGCCGGCAGGAGCAGCGGGTGATCGTCGAGGTCTACGACAACGGGGTCGGCGCCGCGGTGCCGCGGCCCGGAGGCGGTCTCGCCGGGCTGGCCGACCGGGCGGCGACCATCGACGGCACCCTGAGCGTCGACAGCCCGCTCGGCGGCCCCACGATGATCAGGGCCGAGCTGCCCTGCGAATGGTGAGGGCCTGAACACATGCGGGTGGTGATCGCCGAAGACTCGGTGCTGTTGCGCGAGGGGCTGGCCAGGCTGCTGGCCGACGGGGGCATCGAGACCGTCGGGGTCGTGGGCGACGGCCCGGGGCTGGTGGCCGCGATCGTCGAGCACGATCCGGACCTGGCGATCGTCGACGTCAGGATGCCGCCGACGCACACCGACGAGGGACTGCGCGCGGCCCTGGAGGCCAGGAGCCGGCGGCCGAGGCTGCCGATCCTCGTGCTGTCGCAGTACGTCGAGGAGCAGTACGCCACGGAGTTGATCGGCGGTGGCGCCGCGGCGGTCGGCTACCTGCTCAAGGAGCGGATAGCGGACGTGGCCGAGTTCCTCGACGCGGTGCGCCGGGTGGCCGCCGGGGGAACGGTCATCGATCCGGAGGTGATCGGGCAGCTGCTGGGCCGCCAGCGCAGGGGAGACCCCCTGGAGTCGCTGACCGCGAAGGAGCGAGAGGTGCTGGCCCTGATGGCGGAGGGCCGTTCCAACGCCGCGGTCGCCGGGCGCATGCTCGTCACCGAGGGCGCCGTGGAGAAACACATCTCCGGCATCTTCGGCAAGCTCGGCCTGGAGCCCGCCACCGACGACCACCGCAGGGTTCTCGCCGTGCTCGCGTATCTGGGCAGGTGAACGCCCGCAGCCCCGGTCTCTCCAGGGCGGGGAATGTCTTGTGGCCTGGGATGGTTGCAGGATCTGGCACACTGGTAGCCGAACCGCAGCGGTTCCGGTTCCCGCCCGCGCGCACCTCGGTGTGCCAGCGCGCAAGCCTCATCGGCGAGAGACAGTGGCGACCCGGCGGCCGCGTTTTGGAGAGGAAAAGACGACATGAAGCCCGACATCCACCCGGAGTACGTCGCCACTCAGGTGACGTGCACCTGTGGTAACTCCTTCACCACCCGCAGCACCGCCAAGAACGGCGTGATCCACGCCGACGTGTGCTCCGCCTGCCACCCCTTCTACACGGGCAAGCAGAAGATCCTGGACACCGGCGGCCGGGTGGCGCGCTTCGAGAAGCGCTTCGGCAAGAAGTCCACGGGCCAGTAGCCCCCATCCCGACGCCGGCTCGGAACGACCCTCCCGCGAAAGGGGGGTGCCCGAGTCGGCGTTCGTGGTGATGAGGCAGGCTTAGAAGGGCTTTCAAGGAAGGACGCACGGTGAACCTCGACGAGCTGCTCAGTGAGTACGCCGAGCTGGAACTCAAGCTCGCCGACCCCTCCGTGCACGCCGACCAGAAGCAGGCACGCACCTTCGGCAGGCGCTACGCCGAGCTGACCCCGATCATCAACACCTACCGCGAGCTCGAGGGCGTCCAGGCAGACCTCGGGACGGCGAGGGAGCTGGCATCGGAGGACGAGGCGTTCGCGGAGGAGGCCAAGGAGCTCGAAGCGCGGGTTCCCGAGCTGGAGGAGAAGCTCAGGCACCTGCTCGTCCCGCGTGATCCCAACGATGACAAGGACATCATCATGGAGATCAAGGCGGGCGAGGGCGGCGAGGAGTCCGCGCTGTTCGCCGGGGACCTCCTGCGGATGTATCTGCGGTATGCCGAGCGGATCGGCTGGAAGACCGAGCTCATCGACGCCACTCACTCCGACCTCGGCGGTTACAAGGACGTCACGATCGCCCTGAAGGCCAGGGGCGACGAGGGCGTCTGGTCGAGGCTCAAGTTCGAGGGCGGTGTGCACCGCGTCCAGCGGGTGCCGGTCACCGAGTCCCAGGGGCGCATCCACACCAGCGCCGCCGGGGTGCTCGTCTACCCGGAGGCCGAGGACGTCGACGTCCAGATCGACCCGAACGACCTCCGCATCGACGTCTACCGCTCCAGCGGTCCCGGTGGTCAGAGTGTCAACACCACCGACTCGGCCGTGCGGATCACGCACCTCCCGACCGGGGTGGTCGCCTCCTGCCAGAACGAGAAGAGCCAGCTCCAGAACAAGGAGTCGGCCATGCGCATCCTGCGGGCCCGCCTGCAGGCGATCGCCGAGGAGGAGGCCAACGCCGCCGCCATGGCCGAGCGCAAGTCCCAGATCCGCACCGTCGACCGCTCCGAGCGCATCCGCACCTACAACTTTCCCGAGAACCGCATCTCCGATCACCGCGTCGGTTTCAAGGCGTACAACCTCGACCAGGTGCTCGACGGGGATCTCACGGCCGTCATCCAGTCCCTGCTCAACGCTGAGATGGCGGAGAAGCTCGCCAACCATTCATAGAACGCGCCCATGACCTTTCTGCTGGACGAGATCGCCCTCGCCACCGCCCGGCTCGCCGAGGCAGGTGTGCCGTCGCCGCGCACCGACGCCGAGGAGATCGCCGCATGTGTGCACGGTGTACGGCGCAGTGAGCTGCACACCGTGAAGGACTCCGACTTCGACGCCCTGTTCTGGGAGGGCGTCGCCCGCAGGGAGTCCCGCGAGCCGCTCCAGCACATCACCGGGCGGGCCTACTTCCGCTACCTGTCCCTGGAGGTCGGGCCGGGGGTGTTCGTGCCGCGCCCGGAGACCGAGATCGTGGTGGGCTGGGCGATCGACAGGCTGCGGGAGATGGACGTCGCCTCGCCCGTGGTCGTGGATCTCGGCACCGGGTCCGGCGCCATCGCGCTGTCCATCGCCCAGGAGGTCGCGCTGGCCACCGTGCACGCGGTCGAGGTCGACCCGGACGCCTATGGCTGGGCCAAGCGCAACATCATCGAGCACGGTCAGGGCCGCGTCCACCTGCACCCGGAGGATCTGGCCGACGCCCTCTCCGAGCTGGACGGCCAGGTCGACCTGGTGGTCTCCAACCCGCCGTACATCCCGCCCGGCGCGATCCCCCGTGACCCCGAGGTCCGCGACTACGACCCGCACCGTGCGCTGTACGGGTCGGGCAGCGACGGCCTCGACGAGGTCAGGGCCGTCGAAAGGACCGCCAGGCGCCTGCTGCGCCCCGGTGGCTTCGTCGCCGTGGAACACGCCGATCAGCAGGGCACCCCGGTCTATCTGATCTTCTCTGAGGAGAACGGCTGGCGCGACGTCCGCAGCCGCCAGGACCTGACGCGCAGGGACCGCTTCGTCACCGCCCGCTTCGGCCAGGAATAGGATGCACGCCGTGAGCGAGGGGATCCTGGCCGTCGGTGACGTGCCGGTGGACGAGGAGGTACGCGAATGCGCGTAGCGAGCGATCCTGAGGAGGCACAGTGAGCCGACGTTTTGACTGCATCGATGCCGAGCAGCGCGCCGCGGGCCTGGTAGAGGCCGCGTCCGCCGTACGGCGGGGGGAGCTCGTGGTGCTGCCGACCGACACCGTCTACGGTATCGGCGCAGACGCCTTCGCACCCGCCGCGGTCACCGCCCTGCTGGAGGCCAAGGGGCGTGGCCGTGACATGCCGGTGCCCGTGCTGGTCGGGACCGTCCGGGCGGCCAACGCCCTGGTGGAGAACCTCGGTCCGTACGGCCAGGATCTCGTCGACGCCTTCTGGCCGGGGCCGCTCACGCTGATCTGCCGCGCGAACCGGTCGCTCTCCTGGGACCTGGGGGACGCCAAGGGCACCGTCGCCATCCGGATGCCGCTGCACGCGGTCGCCCTCGACCTGCTCAAGGAGACCGGTCCGATGGCCGTCTCCAGCGCCAACCGCTCCGGTGCCCCCGCCGCGACCAGCGCCGCCGACGCGGAGAAGCAGCTCGGCGACTCGGTGTCGGTCTATCTCGACGCCGGGCCGTGTGAGAGCGACACCCCTTCGACGATCCTGGACCTGACCACCGCGGTGCCCAGGTTGCTGCGGCGCGGGGCGGTCGCGGTGGAGAAACTGCGCGGCGTGATCGGCTACGTCGCCACCGACGCCGGTCCCGAGCCTGACGGTGGCACAGAGTCCGGCGGGTGAACGTGGACCCGAGCGTTCCCGTTCTTCTCGTCAAGATCGGGCACTACCCGCTTCACCACGGTGCGGTCGGCGTCGTGCGGACGCTGGGACGGCTCGGGGTCGCTGTTCACGTCATCGCCGAGGGTCGCCTGACCGCGGCGGCGCTCTCCCGTTACCGGGCCGGCCAGATCGTCTGGCCGACCACCGGGGCCGAGCCCGCTGAGCATCTTGTGCGGGGGCTGCGGGAGATCGCCGCGTCGCTGCCGGGAAGGGCGGTGGCCGTGGCGACGGACGACGAGGCGGCGATCCTGCTCGCCGAGCACGCGGAGATCCTGTCCGAGCACCTTCTGCTGCCGCCGGTCCCGCGTGACCTGCCGCGCCTGCTGGCCAGCAAGCACGACATGTTCCGGCTGTGCCGGCGCCACGGCATACCGGTTCCGGAGTCACGGCTGATCACCTCGCTCGACCAGATCGACGAGATCGCCGGGGAGCTCACCTTTCCCGTCGTGCTCAAGAACTCCGAACCGTGGCTCCGGCTGGCCGCGCCGGCGGTCAGCCGTTCCACGGTGGTGGAGACGCCGGCGGAACTGCGCGAGCTGGCCGCGACATGGCCGGCCGCGCCGTACACGCTCGTCCAGGAGTACCTGCCGCGCTCGGAGTCGACGGACTGGATCGCCCACGTCTGCTGTGACGCGCAGGGGAACGCGGTGGTCACCTTCACCGGGGTGAAGGTACGGTCGTGGCCGCCGCACGTGGGGGTGACGACGTACGCCTACTCGGTGGCGAACCCGGAGCTGGTGAGCCTGACCACCAGACTCTGCAAGGAGACCGGCTACGCGGGCGTCGCCGATCTCGACTGGCGGCTCGACCACCGTGACGGAAAGTACAAGCTTCTTGATTTCAACCCTCGGGTGGGAGCGCAGTTCCGGCTTTTCGAAACCGACGCGGGGATCGACGTGATCCGGGCCCATTACCTGACGCTGACCGGCCAGACGGTCCCGCCGGGAACACAGGTGGAAGGGCGCAGGATCATCGTCGAGAACCTGGACGTTCCTGCCCGGGTCGCCTATCGACGCGCGACACGCGCCTACCAGATCCCCGAGGGGGGCGGGAGGGAGTTCGCCTGGCTCGCCGCCGACGATCCCCTCCCGGGACTGGCCACGGCCGTCCGCAGCGCCCGTCCGATCGCGCGGCGGGTGATCGCGCGGTTCTCCGGCCGGAAACCGTCATTCATGTGAAGAAAATAATCACCTGTTGCTGATAGGAATCCTGGTCCGTATGTGACCCTGATGGCCCTGTCATCCGTCATCTACCGGGTGTTCGGCGCGGTGAGAGGACGACAGCGGAATGGTTACCCGGCCGAGTGGGCCGCCGCAGGCGGCCGTCGTCCATCTGATCAGGCGGAACGCGTTCTTCGCCGGTGCCCTGGTGGCCGGGACGGTGGTCCGCGCGGGCATCACGGTGACCCAGCTTCCCGTGCTGGCCAAGAACGACAGTTACGCCTATATCGCGCTGGCCTTGCGGCCCCAGCCGCATGTGGTGCGGCCCAGCGGTTACCCGCTGTTCCTCTGGCTGCTCAAGCCGTTTCACAGCTTCACGCTGGTGGTCACGGTCCAGCACCTGCTGGCCCTCGTCTCGGTCACCGGTGTCTACGCGCTGCTGCGGCGGAGAACCTCGCTCCCCGGCTGGGTGGCGACACTCGTCGTCCTTCCCGTGATGTTCGGCGCGTGGCAGCTCAAAATGGAGAGCGCCATCATGAGCGAGGCGCTTTTCGTTCCGCTGACCATCGGGGCCGTGGTGGTGGTGCTCTGGTGGCGCTCGCCCCCCGCCTGGGCCGTCGCGCTCTCGGGGGTGCTCCTCGCCCTCGCCACGCTGGCCCGCGCGGCAGGGTTGCCGCTGATCCTGCTGGTGGTGGGATACCTGGTCGTCCGGCGCGTCGGCCCGCGCCCGGTCATCGCCTTCACGGTCGCGGCCGTCCTGCCGCTGGCCGGCTACGGGATGTGGTTCCGGGCGTGGCACGGCAGCGTCGCGTTCACCCGGAGCAACGGGATCTTCCTCTACGGGAGGGTCATGGACTTCGCGGACTGCGAGAGGATGGCCCCTCCGATTCCCGAGCGGGGACTCTGCACGCAGGCACCGCCGGGAACCCGCCCGAAGTCGGACACCTACATCTGGTATCCGGGCACCCCCCTGCAGAGCATGGGCGTCGACGTCTTCAGCGAGGACGTCAACAATCTGGCGTCGAGCTTCTCCTGGCGGGCGATCCGTGAGCAGCCCCTCGACTTCGCCGCGACGGTCGCCAGGGACACCGGCGCCTTCTTCGCCGAACCCTGGATACCGATGCCGCCGACGGCCGAGGAACTGGGGTACGACTCCGGGGTCAACGCGACCTACGTGCCGGGAGCCGATCCGGTGCGGGACGTTCGCGCGTACGAGGGAGGGGATCTCCTGGTCGCCACGGCCCTGGGCCACGACGCGGTGGAGCCGCCCGCGCCCAGGGCGGCGGGTCTTTTGAAGGTGGAGGGATACGCGACGGGCCTGCTCCTCGGCGTGCTGCTGATGGCGGGCGCGGCCGGAGCGGTCAGGTGGAGGCGGCCCGAGATCGCCCTCCCCTGGGCCTTCGCGGTGGCGCTGTTGCTGATACCCGCGGCGACCTCGGTGTTCGATCGGCGCTACGCCCTTCCGGCCATCCCGCAGGCGCTGCTGGCCGTGGCCCTCCTCTGGCGGCGGGAGGAGGGTTCGGAGCGGTCGTTTTTTCCCAGGTGACAGGCCAGAAAACCAAGCTTGATGTGATTTTTGTTGTTTTTGGTGGACAGGTAAACGCATGATGCGCATCGCACGTCCTTCTTGTGCTTGTCCAGCAAGAAGGTGAGAGCGTATGAGTGCGACATCGACCGAGCGCAGAGCGGAGCGCCCTCCGGCTGCTCCGCTCGTTCCGGGGAACAGGCGGAAGCGGTCGATCACACGCGTGCTCGTCGCGGGTGACCTCTGCTGCGCCCTGGTGGCCTACGTAGTGGTGCTGGGAGCCAGATGGTGGTGGGGCGGCTACGTCCCCTGGTTCGAGATGGTGTTCTCGGCGGGGCTGGTGATCGCCTGGCCGGTGGCGATGTCGTTCGTGGGGGCGTACCGAGGGCGGGTCCAGGCGGGTGGCCTGGAGGAGGTCCGCCTGGTGTTCAACGGTGGCCTGGGGCTGGCCGCGGTCGTCGCGATCGGTGCCTACGTCACCAAGCTCATGATCGCCAGGAGCATCGTCATCGCCATGCTGCCCATGGCGATCCTGCTCACCCTCGCCTTCCGCCGCGCCCTGCGCCGGCACCTGCACAGGATGGACCCCCACGAGGCGGTCGCGCGGGTCGTCGCGGTCGGGCACCGGGTGGCGGTGATGGACCTGGTGATGCAACTGCGTCACCAGTCCGGGTACGGCATGAGCGTGGTCGCCGCCTGCCTGCCCGAGGGGGCGGAGCTCGGATGCGTCCCCGACGTCGACGGGGTTCCGATCCTCGGCGACTTCACCAACGTGGCCGAGGTGGTGGCCAGGACGTCGGCGGACGCGGTGGCGGTCCTGGCCTGTCCTGAGCTGGACGGCGTGGCTCTGCGCAGGCTGGCCTGGAGCCTGGAGGTCACCGACACCGATCTGTTCGTCGCCCCGTCCCTGATGGACGTCGCCGGACCGCGGGTCAGCGTCCGCCCGGTCGCCGGCATGACACTGCTCCACGTGGACCACCCCTCTTTCGGAGGGATCAACCAGATCGTGAAGAACGTGTTCGACAGGGTGGTGGCCGCCGGGGTGCTGGCCGTTCTCGCGATCCCGATGTTGGCGATCTTCGTCGCGGTCCGGGCCACGAGCGACGGGCCGGCGCTGTTCAGGCAGACCCGGGTGGGGAAGGGCGGGCGCGAGTTCCAGATCCTCAAGTTCCGGACGATGGTGAACGGCGCCGACCGGCTGGGCGGCCTCGACATCGAGGCGGTGCTGCTCAAGATGCGGGACGACCCGCGCGTCACCCGGGTGGGAACGTTCCTGCGCCGGTACTCCCTCGACGAGCTCCCGCAGCTCGTCAACGTGGTCCGCGGGGAGATGTCGCTGGTCGGGCCGCGCCCGCTGGTGCCCGCGGAGTTCGCCCTGTACGGCGCGGACATCCACCGCAGGCTGGTGGTCCGGCCGGGGATGACCGGCCTGTGGCAGGTCAGCGGACGCTCGGACCTCTCCTGGGAGGAGCGGATGCGGATGGATCTCCGCTACGTCGAGAACTGGTCACTGATCCTGGACCTGCAGCTGCTCTGGAAGACCTGGGGGGCCGTCGCGCGTGCCCGGGGAGCCTACTGACACCAACGGGCACTCAACGGATCTCGTCGACGGCGTTGGCACTGTCGCTCTCCCGGATGTAGTCGTCGACGCGGTCGTCCTGGATCGCCTGGCTGAGGGCCCGCACCTTCCGTGTGTCCAGGTACACGACGCTCTGCGAGCCCTCCATGCCGCTGCCCCGCACCGGCATGGTGGTGTACTGGAACCCGTCGGCGCCGGCCAGATCGAACAGCCGCGACCTGATGATCCCCGGGGTGACCCCCGAGTCGACGCTGATCGCCTTGGTCAGGGCGCGCAGCAGGTTGTTGACCTTCACGGGGTTGGCGAGGGTCTCGGCGCTGAGCACCTTGCCGGCGATGGAGTGCAGCAGCGCCTGCTGACGCTTGATCCGGTCGAGGTCCCCGCCGGGGAGGTTGACGCGCTGGCGGACGAACTGCAGGGCCTTCTCGCCGTCGAGGTGCTGGCGGCCGGCCTTCCAGGTGACGCCGCTGAGCGGGTCCCGGACGGTCTCCGTCACCTCGACGTCGACCCCGCCGATCGCGTCGGTGGCCGCGGAGAACCCCTGGAAGTCGATCGCGGCGTAGTGGTCGACGCGGACACCGGTGAGCTTCTCGACCGTCTTGATCAGCAGGGCGGGGCCGCCCCAGGAGAAGGCGGCGTTGATCTTGGCTCTGCCCTTCCCGGGAATGGAGACCCACGAGTCCCGCGGGATCGAGATCACGCTGATCCGGTTCCCGGCGTCGGCGAGGTGGATCAGCATGATCGTGTCGGTGCGCTGCTCGCCGGGGCGCCACAGCCGGGTCCTCGCGTCCTTACCGGTGGTCGTCCTCTCCGAACGCGTGTCGGTCCCGACGAGCAGCCAGTTCTCACCCACCCCCAGCTCGGCGGGGGGCCGATCGGCCTCAGCGGTGGGGATGGCGTCGGGAATGCGCACGATGTCGCTGTCGAGGCTGCTCTGGAAGACGTAGAGCGTTCCAGCGGTACAGGCACCCATCAGGATTCCGGCGGTTCCGGTGATCAGCAGGAGGCGGAGGGCGCGATGCATCGGGGGTGCCCCTATCGAGTCAGACATACCAAAAGAAGTGCCATGCAACCTGCGATACCTTATGTCGCGCTGGTGGCAGTTAGCACGGTCAACTCGTTCATCACTCGCGTCACGGAGGTCTTGGTGGGGCTTGACGCCGTGAAGCGGCCCGCGCCCGGCGGCACCCGCCCCGGGCAGGCGGTGCGGGTGCTCCATGTGACCGAGTGCTGGGGCAGCGGGGTGGCCAGCGCCGTCCACGCCTACGTCGAGGCCACACCGGACCACGAGCACTGGCTGCTGATGGCGCACGACGCGGCCGACCCCCTGCTGGGCGAGGATCGCCTGCTCAAGGGGGTCAGGGTCTTCTCCGACGGGCACCTGGCGAGGATTCGCGACGTGGCCGCCGCCTACCGGGAGATCCGTCCCGACGTCGTGCACGCCCACTCCTCCTACGCGGGCTTCTACGTCCGCTCCTGCCCGCCGGTTCCCACGGGGCGGATCGTCTACAGCCCGCACTGCTACGCCTTCGAGCGGACCGATGTCGCGCTTCCCGTCCGGTACGGCTTCCGCCTGGCCGAGACGCTGCTCGCCTCGCGTACCGGCGTCGTGGCGGCGGTGAGTCCGAGGGAGGCCGAGCTCGCGGCCCGGCTCCGCGGCGGCCAGCGCGTGGTCTACGTCCCCAACGTCGTCCCCGAGACCCCGGCGGCGGTGGAACCGCGGGAGCCCGGGGACCGGCCGGGCCTTGTCGCGGTCTCGGTCGGCCGTGTCTGCGCGCAGAAGGACCCCGCCTTCTTCGCCGCCGCCGCCCGCGCGAGCGACGAGTCCGTCAGGTGGGTCTGGATCGGCGACGGAGACCCCGCCCTGCGCCGTGTCCTTCAGGACGCCGGGGTCGTCGTGACGGGCTGGCTCGCCCGTGAGGAGGCGCTGGCCCTGCTCGGCACCGCGGACGTCTACGTCCATACGGCGAGCTGGGAGGGCGCCCCGATCTCCGTGCTGGAGGCGGTCGGAGCCGGCCTGCCCGTGGTGGCGAGGGACATCCCGGCGCTGCGCAGCCTGGGCGTACCCGACCTGGTGACGACACCGGCCGGGTGCGCGCGGGCGGTGGCCGACCTCGGGGACCGCCCGCGGCGCGAGGAGGCGGTACGGAGGCTCGCCGGCGCGCTGGCGGGGCAGCACACCTCCGGGCTCCAGGCGGACCGGCTCGCCCACGCCTACACGCTCGTCACGGGGGCGGCGTGAGGGTCGGGGTGAGCGGTAAGGTGCTACGCCGGAACGTGGGAGGAAACACCTCCTACACGCGGACCCTCTACACCGCGCTGGCACCTTTCGGGATCGAGTGCGAGGCCCTCGTCCCGCCGGGCGACGGGCTCGGAGGAGCGGTCAGGCAGCTCGCCTACGCCGCCGCCGACGGCCTGCTGTGGCCGGCCCGCCCGGGAGGGGCCGACCTGCTGCACTTCCCGGCCGACACCGGGGCGCTGATCGGCTCCCGGGTACCGATCGCGGCCACGGTGCACGGCGTCGAGGACGCTCCCGTCCCCGGGCTGGCCCGCGCGCTCTGGAAGCGCACCTGGATGGCCAGGGTCGGCAGGCTCACCCAGGTCGCCGGCGCGGTCATCACCGTCTCGCGCCATTCGGCCGGCGAGATCGGCAGGGTCTTCCGCGTCCCCGCGGCCCGCGTCCACGTGATCCCGCACGGGCTGGACGCCGATCGTTTCCACCCCCGGGAGGCCGGCGACGACGCCCTCCTCGAACCCCTGCGGCTGCCCGGCGGGTTCGTGCTGTACCTGGGGAACCTGGACCCTCGCAAGAACGTCACGGCCCTGGTCGAGGCGACCGCGCGCCTGGGCGTCCCCCTGGTGGTCGCCGGAGGCGGGTTCCTCGGGTCGGGCCAGGTCGAGCGGGCACTGGCCGGGGCACCGCACGCCCGCTACCTCGGCCAGGTACCGCACGAGTTGGTGGCGCCCCTGATGAGGGCGGCCACGGTGTTCGCCTTCCCCTCAGGTCACGAGGGTTTCGGGATGCCGGTGCTGGAGGCCATGGCCTGCGGCACCCCGGTGGTGACCTCCGACCGGGCGGCGCTGCCCGAGGTCGCGGGTGACGCCGCCGTACTCGTATCCGATCTTGACGCGCGCGGCATCGCGGCGGGTCTGGAGACCGTCCTGTCCGACGACCGCGCCGCGGCGGATTTGCGGGCCCGGGGGATCGCCCGGGCCGCTCTGTTCTCCTGGGAGGAGTCCGCGCGGCGCCACGCCGAGGTGTTCACGGCCCTGGTCGAGAGCGGAGGTACCCGGGCGTGAGCACCTCGCGGTTGCCGCTGCGCGAGGGCGCCTGGTGGCTCCACCCGGCCTGGACGGCGATGCTCGCCACCATCCCCGGGCTGCTGGCCGTCTGGCTGATCGGGGACGACAGCTTCCGGGAGTGGTGGCGGACGCCGAAGATCTTCGACGACGGCAAGGTGCTCACCGTCGTGGTGTTCATCGGCGTCTTCGTCGTGGGCTGCATGCTGCCGTCGCTGTCCAGGCCGGTCCGGGCCACCGACATACCGGTCAACGCGCGCCAGCGCCGGGTCCTGCTCCTGGCCGGCCGGGTGGCCGCCGCGCTCACCGTGGTGGGATACGCGGCCTGGCTGGCCTCGGCGGTCTCGAGCGGGCTCAGCCTCGCCGACCTCGTGAAGGTCTTCTCGCTGAGCCCGGGCTCCGCGGACGCGGTCAAGGACGAACTCACCACCATCGGCGGGGTGACCACGCTGACCCAGCTGGGACCGCTGGCCATGGTCTGCCTGCTGCTTGAGCGGAGGCTCGGCGGTGGCTCGCACACCGCGATGTTCGTGATGCTCACCGGGTTGACGCTGGCGCGGGTGGTGCTCAACTCCGAGCGGCTCGCCCTGATGGAGATCGCGCTCCCGGTCCTCGCGCTGATCTCGACGCTGCGGCCCGGCGACGGGCGGCGCCACCACCGCTGGCTGTGGGCAGGGCTGCCGCTGCTCGCCCCGTTCGCCCTGGTGACGCTCTTCGGCACCTTCGAGTACGTGCGCAGCTGGTCCCACTACTCCGCGATCGTCCAGATCGACTACTCCGAGTTCGTGCTGCGCAGGCTGACCGGCTACTACGCCACGGCGTACAACAACTCCGCCATCGTGGTCGACCGCATCGGCCCCGGCCTCGTCTGGCCGTACTACACGGTGGGGTTCCTGTGGAACTTCCCCGGCCTGTCGGCGCTGCTGACCCCGGAGTCCGTGCTGGGTTTCCACCCCGCCCGGGTCTGGCCCGGCCTGCTGTGGCAGTTCGGCAACCCCGAGTACAACAACACGGGCGGCATGCTCGCCCCCCTCGCCGACTACGGGCTGGCGGGCGGCATGCTCTTCTGGGCCGGGACGGGGCTGGCGATCGGCCTCTGCTACCGCTGGATGCGCTCGGGGGAGATCCGGGGCCTGATCCTCTACCCGCTGCTGTACGTGGGCCTGGTCGACCTGGCCAGATACTTCTACTGGGGTGAGGGCCGGGCCTTTCCCACGCTGCTCGGCGCCGTCGTGCTGGCCATGTTGCTGCACCGCCGCCGGAACCCCGAGGAGGAGAGGTGACCGCGGCGCGCCGGGGGCTGTGGACCCTCGCCGACCATGTGATCTGCAGCGGAAGCAACTTCGCTCTCATGATCCTGGTGGCCGGCAACGTCTCGGTCGTCACCCTGGGAGAGTTCGCACTCCTCTACGGCTTCTACGTGGTGGCCGTGGAGCTGTCGCGGGCGGCGGTCAGCGAGCCGCTCCTGGTCAGGCGGCCCGAGGGAGACGCCGCGGTGCGCCGGGCGCTGGCGGACAGCTCCGGTTCCGCGGCCGTGTTCGGTGCCCTCGCCGGGGTGCTGCTGCTGGCCCTGTCCCCCTTCCTGGTCGGCTCGCACTGGCGCTCCGCCGTGGCGCTCGCCCTGCTATTGCCGGTACTGCTGGTCTGGGACGCGCTCAGGCTGGCGTTCATCGCGGTCGGCTGGCAGCGCCGCGCGGTGCTGGTCGACGTGGTGGGTGGGGTGGCGCAGGTCTCGGCGGCGTTCGCCGCGCTCCAGGTGGAGGCGAGCCTGGGCTGGCTGGTCGCCGGTTGGGGGTTCGGTGGCCTGGTCGCCGCCGTTCTGGCGACGGCCCAGGCCAGGACGCTGCCTCGGCTCGGAGCGCCGCGCCGCTGGCTGAGGGAGTACGGCACGCTGGTTCGGCCGTATTGCGTGGAGACCGGAGCGCTCTCCCTGGCGGGCTACGCCGTGTTGCTCGTCCTCGGGCACATCGCGGGGCCGGCGGCAGTGGGGGCGTGGCGGGCGGTGCTGACGCTGTTCGGCCCGGCCAACGTGGTGATGGCGGCCGGTCGGGTCGCGGTGGTCAGCGAGCTCTCCCGGCTCAGGACCGCGGGACCGGGCCGGATGCTCCGGTCCGCGGCCACGGTCGGGCTGCTGTGCGGGGCGGTGGGCGCCGCGGCCGGTACTGTCGCCGCCTTCCTGCCCGACTCCGTCGGCCAGGCCCTGCTCGGCGAGTCCTGGGCGGACGTGGGGCCGATCGTCCCGGCCTTCACAGCCCTGCTCGTGATCGAGGGAATCGGTCTCGGACCCTACGGTGTGCTGCGCGCCATGGAACGGGTCCGCATGCTGTTCTTCCTGCGGATTTCCCTGGCGGCGGGACGGGTGCTCGCGGTCAGCGCGGGGGCGGCGCTGGCCGGCGCCGTGGGCGCGGCCACGGCGAGTTCGCTGATCGAGGCCACCGGGTTCCTGGTCGCCATGGCCCTTCTCGCGGCGGTCCTCACCACCGCGCCTTTCCGAACGTCGCACGTGACCCCCCAACAGTCGAGAGAGCACCCGTGAACGCCAGAGAGCTGATCGCCGGAGCCCGCAGGAACCTGCTGCTCGTCATCCTGCTCGCCGTCCTCGGCACGGGGACCGGACTCGGGATCGGCCTGCTGCAGCCGAAGGAGTACAGGACCACGACGACGCTGTTCGTCTCCATCGCGCAGGGCGGCCAGTCCAGCATCGACCAGAGGTACCAGGGCACCCTGTTCACCCAGGAGAGGGTGCGCTCCTACGCCGCGCTGGTCACCACCCCGGTGGTGACCAGGTCGGTGGTCAGGACCCTCGGGCTGTCACTGAAGCCCGAGGAACTGGCGCAGAGGCTGGAGGTGGACGTCCCGGTCGACACCGTCCTGCTCAACATCACCGCCAGGTACGGCGACGCCGAGGCCGTGGCGAGGATCGCCAACGCGGTGACCGCCCGGCTCGTCGCGGTGGTCGCGGACCTGGAGGCACCCGATCCGGACCAGGGCTCGGCGATCCGCGTCAAGGTGGTCAGGGACGCGGCGGTGCCGGAGCGGCCGAGCAGCCCCAGGATCGTCCTGGACATAGTGCTGGGATTCGCGCTGGGACTCGTCGGAGGCGTCGGCGCGGGCGCCCTGCGCGAGGCGCTCGACACCCGGATCCACAGCGAGGCCGATCTCGCGAGGCTGAGCGACCAGCCCCTGCTGGCCATGGTCCCCAAGGATCCCGACACCCAGGCCGTCCCGCTCGTCGGCGATCGCTTCAGCTCACGCGCCGAGGCGTACCGCAAGCTGCGCACCACCCTGCGCTTCGTCGGTGTCGACCAGCCCGCCAAGGTCTTCCTGATCACCAGCCCGCTCCCCGGCGACGGGAAGTCGACGACCGCGGTCAACCTGGCGGCGGCCCTGGCGGCCGAGGGTGCCCAGGTGGCCCTGGTCGAGGTCGACCTGCGCAGGCCGAGGCTCGCCGACATGCTCGGGCTCGTCGGCGAGGCGGGTCTGACCAGCGTCCTGACCGGGAGGGCCGAGCTGGCCGATGTCGCCCAGTCGACGGCGGGAGCGCACCGGATCACCGTGCTCACCAGCGGCCCGCTGCCGCCCAACCCCAGCGAGCTGCTGGGCACCCAGCGCATGCGGGACCTGCTGCGGCGGCTCGCCCAGGGCTTCGACTACGTCATCCTGGACGCCCCGCCGCTGCTGCCCGTCACCGACGCGGCGGTGCTCGCGCCGGAGGCGGACGGGACCATCCTGGTGACGCGGGCCAAGAAGACCAGGCGCGACGATCTGCGTGAGGCACTGACGGTGCTGGAGGGGGCCAGGGGCCGCGTCGTGGGACTGGTCTTCAACTGCGGGACGGTCACCAGGTCCGACCGGTACGGCCCGTACGTGCGCGACACCGCCAAGCCCCAGCTGGGTGACACCTTCCAGGACCGGGAGCCGCCTGCCGTGGTGCGGCGGCCGAGGAGGGGAGACTCGCCGCTCAGCGGGGACCGAGCAGTTCCCCCAGGGCGCGGCTGAGCGAGTCGCCGATCACCCGGGAGCACTCCTCGTACTCCCTCGGCGGCCCACCGTACGGATCGGCGATCTCGATCGATGGATGCCGGCCAGGGGCACCCCGGCGCCTGGCGGCGGTCCTGACCACGGCGTGCGCACGCCCGACGGTGTCGGAGCGGTGGCGGATTTTCCGGCCCGCCGACAGATGGGCGAACTCGCGGAGGGTGAAGGTCCGGTGGATCGCGGTCGGATCCATTGTCACCGCCGTGCCGCGTTGCCCCGTCTCCATGGTGAGGATGAGATCCGCGTCGCCGACCAGGGCGTCGTCCAGCGGTCGCGAGAGGTGCTCGGAGCCGTCCAGGCCGAGGTTTCTCAGCGTGTCGAGCGCGTGCGGAGCCATGGGGTGCCCCGCTCTGGCGTGGGTGCCCGCGCTCGACACGAGGATCGGGCAGGAGGAGAACCGGAGCATCGCCTTGGCTATCGCCTCGGCCATCGGAGAGCGGACGATGTTCGCCGTACAGACGATCAGAATCCGGAAGTCCTCTCTCACCTCGTCTATTTTAGCGGTGAGCCTGGAGATCGATACCGAAGCGGTCCTTGAGAATGCCTCGAATGTTGGGGTAGGTCTTGTTCATCCGATGCGCCAGCACCCGGCCGTGCAACCCCGCGGATCTCGTCTCGTCGAAGGGCTCGATGCGCGGCATCGCGAACAGACCCGCGTGCTCGGTGTGCCAGAGGGCGCAGGCGTAGCCGAACCCCGCCTCCGCGACCGCCTCCACCTCGCGGGCGCCGTGCTGCCCGTACGGGTAGCAGAAGCCGCCGACCTCCTCACCGGTCAGGTCCTCCAGCATCGTCCTGCTCGTCACGAGTTCCTCGGCCAGCCGCCGGTCGCCGTCCACGGTCGGCAGCCGGGGATGGGTCAGCGAGTGCGAGCCGATCTCCATACCCGCGGCGGCCACCTCGCGAAGCTGCTCGCGGGTCATCACGTCCCGGGGGACTCCGGGGTCCCAGGAACTGTCGCCGCCCACGTGGCCCGCGACGACGAACACCGTGGCGGTGAAGCCGTACTCCGCCAGGGTGGGCACGACGGTCGTGGCGAAGTCGGCGTAACCGTCGTCGAAGGTAAGCCCGACCAGTCCGGCGGCCTGGCCCCTGGCCTCGGCGGCGCGCAGCTCACGCATCGTGACCCCGCGCAGCCCGCGGTCGCGCAGCCAGCGCATGTGGCGCTGGAAGCTGGCCGGAGAGACCGTGATCCGGAGCGGGTCCCGACTGAATTCGGCCACGGAATGATAAACCCACACCATCGGCGATTTGTTCACGTGAATCATCCCGGGAGGCTCCAATCGCATCTCTTTGCGCTGGCCTACCATATCGGCGTGAATTCCACTCCACGGGTCGCTCTGGTCGTCACGACGATCGGTCGGCCCGAGACCCTCGACCGCCTGCTCCGCTCGGTGCTTGAGCAGAGCCTCCCGGCCACCGAGATGATCGTCGTCGACCAGAGCGGCGGAACGGGGACCGCGGAGGTCGTCGAGCGCTGGCGGGAACGGCTGCCGGTCCGGCGGGTGAGCACGCCGCGAGGGCTGTCCGCGGGGCGCAACGCCGGGGTGGCGGCGCTCGGGGACTACGACATCGTGGGCTTCCCCGACGACGACACCTGGTACGCCCCCGACACCCTGGCCAGGGTGTGCGAGGCGATCGGCGGGCACGGGGTCGTCTCCGGCATGCTGCTCGACGCGGCGGGGCAGCCGACCCAGCTGGCCTTCGGCGCCGAGTCGGCCGTCCTCGACGGCGCCACCGTGTGGTCCCAGGCCATCGAGGCGACCTGTTTCTACACGGCGGCCTTCATGGGGGCGGTGGGCTCCTTCGACGAGGGGCTCGGAGCGGGCTGCCCGACGCCCTGGCAGTCGGGAGAGGGCACCGATCTGCTCCTGCGCGGGCTGCGGGACGGCTGGTCGATCGCCTACCACCCACGCGTCATCGTCTACGAGGACAACCCCTTCGTTCCCGCGGCCGGTACCAGAGAGTTCCGCCGCAGGGCACGCCACGTCGCGCGGGGGACGGGCAGGGTGTACCGCAGGCACCACGGCTGGGGGGCCCGGCTCAGGGTGCTGGCCAGACCGCTCGGCGGCGCGCTGCTGAGCGCCGCCCGCGCACGTTGGGCGGACGCGGGCTGGCACCTGCAGCGCCTGATCGGACGGTTGGAGGGCATCACGGGAATCCTGCTTCCCGTCCGGCGCCACGTCCACTCCAGGACGTGATCTCCTGAGGGTTCCCGCGCCCGGCGCCGCGCGGCCCATGTCCATGATCCATGCCATCTGATTATCACCGTGACGCGGGGCGCTCTCCCCGGTACCTTGAAGTGGGCCGACACTTCCGGGAGACGTCCATGGGCAAGTTCGAAGGAATGGACCCCAAGCTGGTCCGCGACCTGTTGTCCGAGGTGCGGCGGGCGGCCGATCAGATGCGGAACGTCGAGGGCAAGGTCACCCAGCTGATGAGCGGGGCCGGCCTGTCCTCGCAGTCGACCCACAGACCCGTCCAGATCGCCGACGCGTGCGACGTGATGGTCCGTGACGTCTCCGCTCGCGTGGCGTTGCTGGAGAAGAGGATCAACCAGAACGCGACGGCACCTCCCGCCGAGCCCAAGACCGGGGACACGAAGCCTGACAGCGGCACGGCGGGCGACGACGCGAAGCCCGAGACCCCGAAGGCCGACGGCCTCGAACCGGCGGTCGGAGCGGACGACAAGCCCCGCGTCGGTGACCAGTCGGCCGGGAGCACCCAGCGTGACGATCCGAAGGACTCCCCCAAGCCGGAGCCTCCGAAGGGCGACGAGACCAAGCCCGAGACGGGCTCGAAGGGTGACGAGGGCAAGCCGGAGGCGGGCTCGAAGGGTGACGAGACCTCCCCGAGGGACGGTTCGAAGGAGACGCCGAAGCCGGAGGCGTCCGGGGCCGACGACCGGAAGCCGGACACGGGTTCGAAGGCTGACGAGACCTCTCCGCGCGAGGGAGACTCCCCCAAGGAGAACGTCAAGCCGGTTGACACCGCACCGCGCGAGACCCCGAAGCCGGATGCCACGCCCACGCCCACGCCGGAGGCGCCCAGGGCTGAGGATTCGCCGCGTGAGGCGCCGAAACCGGATCCCACGCCGGAGGCGCCCAGGGCTGAGGATTCGCCGCGTGAGGCGCCGAAACCGGATCCCACGCCGGAGGCGCCCAGGGCTGAGGATTCGCGGCCGGAGACGCCGAGGGTCGAGGATTTGAAACCCGCGGTTCCCGGGCCCGGTGAGGGGCCTCAGGACGGGGGACGGCCGGTTGACGACGTGCCACGCCAGACGCCCGAGGCCCCCGGCCCGGATGCCACCCCCGTGCCGGAGATGCCCAGAGCCGATGACACGCAGCCGGAGATCGTCAATGTGAACGACACGATGCCCGGCGGGGAGGATTCCGACGCCAAGGGTGACTCCGGTTCCAAGGGTGACGAGACGACGCCGCGGGGGGATGGCTCCGTGGGTGGCGCGCCGGTGAACGATTCCGACGCCAAGGGTGACTCCGGTTCCAAGGGTGACGAGACGACGCCGCGGGGGGATGGCTCCGTGGGTGGCGCGCCGGTTGACGATCCCGACGCCAAGGGCGACTCCGGCTCCAAGGGCGACGAGCGCTCGCCCAGGCAGGAGGGCGGCACGTCCGGCAACGACATTCTCGACAGTTACCGGAAGGACCATCCCGACGACATCGACCAGAGCGGCGATCAGCGGGCGAAGGTCGTGGAGGTCGACGGTGTGAAGGTACTCCAGATCCCGCTCGACTCGCCCACGGCGGCCGAGGTCGACGAGTTGCTGAAGAACATCGAGGACATTCCGCCGCTGGAGATGCCTACGGTCGACAACGTCTCCGCCACGGCGGGGCAGCCGGGCTGGGTCGAGCCGCACGGCCCGCTCGATTCGGCCAAGCCCGACTATCCGCTCCTCGACACCGCGGGACCCACCACCGACCAGACCGTCCAGCCGCCGGGCACGGGGGGCGACGCCACCCCCGAACCCGCCGGTACGACCTCCGGTGAGGCGGCTGTTCAGCCGCAGGCCACGACCTCCGCCGTACCCGCCGTCCAGACGGCGGGTACGGCCTCCGGTGAGGCGGCCTCGCAGCCCGCCGTGGTGCCGCGGGGAGACGCCGGCACGCCGTCCATCGGCGACGCGGTCTTCAGCGAGGCGCGAGGGGCGGAGGATGCCGCAGGGGGCTCGGGGCAGTCGGCGTGGACGGCTCCCGGGGGGGTGGCCGCCGCACCGGACGGTTCGGTCGCCCGGTGGGCCGGCGGCGGCGACGTCGTCACCGCGGAGGCGAGCCCTCTCGATCTGGACGCCCTCAGGACGCTCGCCGACAACGCCCGGGAGATCGAGCCGCTGGAGATGCCCGGCGTGCGGGTGCCGGAAGGGGAGACCTGGGGCGAGGGGGCCTGGGTGCCCATGGACATCGGGCCCGACGGACCGGCGGGCGACGTGGAGCCGGGGAATCCGCTGCGGCCGATCCCGCCTCCGGGAGGCGGGCAGTGAGCGGGGGCGGGGATCATGTCGGCGAGTCCGACTCCCGAGCCGGTCAGCACCGTTACGGCGTCGGGCAGTGAGCGGGGGGCAGGGACTGTGTCAGCGAGGGTGAGGAGCCTGTGATGTTCGTGGATCCACCCGCACCGCAGCCGCTGCAGCCGGGGGAGACCCCGCCGGCCTCGGGCGGCGGCGGTCTGCCGTCCTCGGACGCCGCCACAGCGTGGGAGTTCAACCCCGAATACCAGCGGCTGGTCATGATGTGGCGGCAGGTGCTTCCCGCACTCGACACGCTGACCGCCAGTCTGGACAAGGCCTACCAGCTCGCCAGGAGCAGGGACGTCTGGGACGCCCCGGTCTCCGGCCGCTACGTCGAGGACATGACGGAGTGGCGCACCCGTCTCGGCCTCTACCGGCAGGCGATCCTGACCTCGATCAGCGACCAGGCGGCCGACACGCCGAGATGGGTGCCGGTGGGAGCCGGGGCCCCGCACGCCTTCTCCTGACGTCCTTCCCGGCTCGGCGTCGCCGGCCGGGTCCTTTGGTGCGAGGCCCGTGGGCCGGGCGGTTTTCGAAGCCTCCCGGGGGGACGACCCCAGGGGCCTTCCCGTGGCGTGCGTTTCCGCACGGAGACACGCCTTCCCGTGGCGACACCTCTCTGACCTGGGATAACCGGGGTAGCCGGGCTTACAGTGGGGGTGAGTTGTCATCTTCGGGATGTGAGCCATGGGCGCAGAGCCGTACTACGGGCCAGATTTCGGCCTACTGCAGCGCGAGGATCCGGAGATCGCCCGTGTGCTCCTCGACGAGCTCGACAGGCTCCGCGGCGGCGTCCAGCTGATCGCGAGTGAGAATTTCGCCTCGCCCGCCGTGCTCGCCGCGCTCGGCTCGACGCTCACCAACAAGTACGCGGAGGGCTACCCCGGCAGGCGCTACTACGCCGGATGCGAGGTCGTCGACCGGGCCGAGCAGCTCGCGATCGACCGGGCCAAGCGGCTGTTCGGCGCCGATCATGTCAACGTGCAGCCCCACTCCGGCGCCTCGGCGAATCTGGCGGCCTACGCGGCACTGCTCCAGCCGGGCGACACGGTGCTGGCGATGGCGCTGTCGCACGGCGGCCACCTCACGCACGGTTCCAAGGTCAACTTCTCCGGCCGCTGGTTCGACGTCGTGGCGTACGGCGTGCGCAGGGACACCGAACTGATCGACTATGACGAGGTCAGGGACCTGGCGTTGCAGCATCAGCCCAAAATGATCATATGTGGTGCCACCGCCTATTCCCGAAAGATCGACTTCGCGGCCTTCCGGGGGATCGCCGATGAGGTGGGCGCCTGGCTGCTCGCCGACGTCGCGCACACCATCGGGCTGATGGCCGGGAACGCCCTGCCGTCCGCCGTGCCGTACGCGGACGTGGTGACCTTCACCACGCACAAGGCGCTGCGCGGCCCGAGAGGGGGCGGGATCATGTGCACCCGGGAGCTGGCCCCCAGGGTCGACCGCGCGGTCTTCCCCTTCGTGCAGGGCGGCCCGCTCATGCACGCGGTGGCGGCCAAGGCCGTGGCGTTCGGCGAGGCGCTGCGCCCCGAGTTCGCGCGGTACGCGCGGCAGGTGGTGGCCAACGCCCAGGTACTGGCCGACGCCCTGGCCGCCGAGGGGATGCGGCCCGTCTCCGGCGGCACCGACAGCCATCTGGCGCTGATCGACCTGCGGGACGTCGGGGTCTCCGGCGCGGTGGCCGAGCAGCGGTGTGGCGCGGCCGGGATCACGCTGAACCGCAACGCGATCCCCTACGATCCGGAGCCGGCCACGGTGACGTCCGGGATCCGGGTGGGCACCCCCTGCGTCACGACCCAGGGAATGGGGGCCGAGGAGATGAAGACGGTGGCCTCGATGGTGGCACAGGCCATCCGCAACCCCGACGCAGTGGGTGAAATACGGGAGCGCGTCGCGGCGCTGACGAGCCTCCATCAGATATATCCCAGCGAACTATGAGCTGTTCTGTGGCGTTTTCCGGTCACAGGTGGCCGGACTATCCGCGAAACTGGTTCCGTGCGCGAATACCTACTCATGGCGCTCGTCGCGGCCGCGGTGACATACCTGCTGGTCCCACTGGTCCGCGTTTTCGCCGTCCGTATCGGTGCCATGCCCGAGGTCCGCGACCGTGACGTGCACACCACGCCGACGCCCAGACTCGGTGGCCTGGCGATGTACGGCGGTCTCGTCGCCGGTCTGCTGATCGCCGGCGAGCTGCCCTACGCCGGGGGCAAGCTGGCGGCCGAGGGCCAGGGCAAGACGGTGATCGCGCTGATCGCCGCGGGAGGGCTGATCACGCTGACCGGCTTTCTGGACGACTGGCTGGGGATGGACGCCCTCGTCAAGCTCGCCGGGCAGATCGGCGCGGCGGGCGTGCTCGTCGCCTTCGGCGTCAGCCTGCCGTGGCTCCCGCTGCCCACGGCGCTGGGCGGGCAGACCATTCTCGACTCCACGCTGAGCCCGCTGATCACGATCCTGATCGTGGTCGTCATGATCAACGCCGTCAACTTCGTCGACGGGCTCGACGGTCTGGCCGCCGGGATCGTGGGCATCGCCGCGATGGCCACATGGACGTACTCGGTGGCCCTGTCGAAGGACTACGGCAACACCAGCATCAACGTGACGGCGGTCATCGCCTCGGTGCTCATCGGGATCTGCCTGGGCTTCCTGCCGCACAACTTCCACCCGGCGAAGATCTTCATGGGGGACACCGGGGCGATGCTGATCGGCCTGGTCCTCGCCTCCACGATGATCCTGGTGACGCCGCTCGACTCCAGCAGCATCAACCGCTTCCCCGTCATCCTCCCCCTGCTCGTGCCGGTCGCGATCCTGGTGCTTCCGCTGCTCGATCTGATCATGGCGGTGGTCCGGCGCACGTCCAACGGCCTGTCGCCGTTCGCGCCCGACCGAGGGCATCTCCACCACCGCCTGCTGGACATCGGACACTCACACCGCCGCAGCGTCATGATCATGTACGCCTGGACCTTCCTGTTCGCCTTCGCGGTCGTGGCACTGTCCATCGAGGGTGTCCCGCTCATCCTGTTCCCGCTGACCGTGCTGCTCGCCATCGGCGTGCTGGTGATGATGGCGCTGCCCCGCTGGCGGGCCCGCCGCGACGTCGGCGGGTCCGGAGGGCAGGGCCCGACCGGCACCGCCGGGCCCGCCGGGCCCGCGGCTCCCACGGGATTCAGCGGCCCCCCCGAGGGGCCGGGGCGGCAGGTGCGACCGGGCGAGCCGCAGGCCCGGGTCCGGCCCCACCCCTACCCCTCGGAGACGCCGGGGCCCCGTCCGGCCGTCAGCGGCGACGACGGTGACGGCACGGCCACGCTCTCGGCGCTGCCCGGCCTGTCACTCACCGCTCCCCGGCAAGGTTTCTCAAACCCTGAGACGCGGCGTTGAGCGGTCCATCTCAGCTGCTTGATCGTTCACTTGAAACGGCAGGTAAAGGCGCTCTTCCATGAGCTTGTGATAGCTTTCACTAACGGATCCATGGTTCAGCTGGATCTTCGAGGTAGCAATCGCTCGCTTGATAACAGTCACTGGGAGTGCCGATGCAGGCCAATGACGTGCGCGTCCTCAAAGGGGCCGTGATACCCACCGCCGCCGCGGGTGCGGTCGTCATCCTCACGGCGGCTCTGCTCTCCGGTGCCAAGGGGGCACTGGGGGCCGCGATCGGCCTCCTGGTGGTGGCGGTCTTCTTCACGGTCAGCCTGGTCGCGGTCTCCTCCGCGAGCCGGGTCTCTCCCGTTGTGATGATGGTCACCGCGGTCGCCACCTACGCGGTGAAGGTCCTGATCATCATGGCGCTCCTCAAGGTGTTCGAGAGCGCCACGGCGTTCGAGCCGCGTGCCTTCGGCTGGTCGGCGATCATCTGCACCGTCGTCTGGACGGCCGGCGAGATGCGGGGCTTCGTGAAGACGAAGATGCTCTACGTCGACCCGGGTGCCGCTGTCCCTGGACAGGGTGGCCCCCGATGAGGCGTATCATGACCGGGCGGCGGGACCCGATATGACTAGTCATCTCCCCGGCTGCTATTGTCATGCCCGCAATGAGCGAACAAGAACGCAGGCCCGAGAGCGATGGCCGCGACTTCGCCAACGCTGCCTGGTCGGTTCCCAGCTACATTCTCTCCGGGATCATCCTGTACGGCGGCGGCGGTTGGTTGCTGAGCCGTTGGACTGGCGTGGCCGTGTTCACACCGATCGGAGTGATCGTCGGTGTCGTTCTCGCCATCTACCTGGTCTACCGGAAATACGGTCGCTGACCTCGCGCGGCGGTCGCTTCGCTGAGGAAGCAGTCTTGATCCACTACCACGTTGAAGGGAACGCCGCGTGAAGGCGCTGACGGTCCTCGCCGCCGACGAGTTCAAGGCCCCGGGGCTTGAGCTGTTCGATCTCCCCCCGATCATTCCCGGCGTCACCTGGTTCACCAAGCCGGTGCTGCTCGCCCTGCTGAGCTCGCTCGTGGTCATAGCCTTCTGCTGGTCGGCCTTCGCCAACCCGAAGCTGGTGCCCCGGGGCATCCAGAACATCGGTGAGTACGGTTACATGTTCGTCCGCGATCAGGTAGCCCGTCCCTTTCTGGGCAAGGACGCCGACCGCTGGATGGGCCTGCTGCTGAGCCTGTTCTTCCTGGTCTGGATCTGGAACCTGATGGGGGTCGTCCCCTTCCTGCAGTTCCCGATCGCCTCGCACATCGCCTTCCCGATCGTGCTGGCGGTAAGCGTCTACGTGCTGAAGATCTACCTGGGCATGAAGCACCAGGGAGGGCTCGGCTACTTCAAGAACATGATGTTCCCCCCCGGCCTGCCCAAGCCGATCTACGTGCTGCTCGCGCCGATCGAGTTCCTCTCCAACATGATCGTGGCGCCGTTCACCCACGCGGTGCGACTCTTCGCCAACATGTTCGCGGGCCACATCATCCTGGCCTTCTTCAGCGCCGTTGGTTTCTGGTTCCTCTTCGAGCAGCTCACGCCGCTCGGCGCCCCGGTCGGTGTCGTCGCCGTCATCATGACGATCGCGATGACCGCGTTCGAGATGTTCATCCAGTTCCTGCAGGCCTTCCTGTTCGCGCTGCTCGCCGCGATGTACATCGGCGGCTCGCTGCACGCCGAGCACTAAGACCCTTCTCCTCCAGTTCAGACCGGTGAGACCCGTTCACCGGCCATCTTGTAAAGGAAACAGCAATGAGCATCCTCGCTGAGGTCACCGGCAACATCGGCTCCATCGGTTACGGGCTCGCCACGCTTGGCCCCGGCATCGGTGTCGGTCTCATCTTCGGTAACGGTCTGCAGGCCATCGCCCGCCAGCCCGAGACCTACGGTCTGATCCGCCAGAACATGCTGCTGGGCTTCGTGCTCGTCGAGGCGCTGGCCCTGATCGGCCTTGTCGCGCCGTTCATCTACTGATCGAAGACACCCTGACGGAAGGCTGCATCGATGACTACCGCAGCTAAGCTCCTGGCGGCCGAGGGCGGCACCAGCCCGATCATGCCGCACCTCTACGAGCTGGTCGTCGGCGGTTTCGCGTTCTTCGTCGTCCTCTTCGTCGTCGGTAAGATCCTCACCCCGCGAATCCAGAAGACCCTGGCCGAGCGGACCGATGCGATCGAAGGCGGCATCAAGCGAGCCGAGGACGCCCAGGCCGAGGCCCAGGCGCTGCTCAAGCAGTACAAGGACCAGCTCGCCGAGGCTCGTCACGAGGCTTCCCGCCTCCGTGAGGAAGCTCGCGAGCAGGGTGCGCAGATCAAGGCCGAGCTCCGCGAGGAGGCGCAGGCCGAGGCCCGCCGTCTCGTCGAGGCCGCGCACCTGCAGATCGAGGCCGACCGTCAGCAGGCGTTCGCCCAGCTCCGCGCGGAGCTCGGTCGTCTGTCGATCGATCTGGCCGGTCGTATCGTCGGCGAGTCCCTTGAGGACGAGGCGCGCCAGCGCCGCACCGTGGACCGGTTCCTTGAGGAGCTCGAGTCGAGCAGCGCGGCGGTCCGCTGATGAGAGGTCTGAGCAGGGCTTCGCTGGCCGAGGTCGAAGAGCGCTTCAACGCCGTCGCGGGAAGCGCCGACCTCGGCACGCTGGCCGACGAGCTCTTCTCGGTCGCCGACCTGTTCGACCGTGAGCACGGGCTCCGCCGCAACCTCTCCGACCCCGCCCGGCCCGCGGCCCAGAAGGCGCAGGTCATACGGGTGCTGCTGGAGGGCAAGGTCAGCGATGCCGCGCTGGAGACGGTCGCCGCGGCCGTGTCCGCGCGGTGGGCCCGCTCCGGCGACCTGGCCGACGCCCTTGAGCGTCTCGGTGTCATCGCGGCCTCCGCGGAGGCCGAGGCACAGGGCAGGCTCGACGATGTCGAGGACGAGCTGTTCAGGTTCGGGCGCATCGTCGCCTCGAACCTGGAACTGCACCGGACCCTGACCTCCACGGCGGCACCGGAGCAGGCCAAGCGGGAACTGCTGGGCTCCCTGCTCGCCAGCAAGGTCGCCTCCACCACTCTCCGCCTGGTCACGCAGCTCGTGGTACACCCGCGAGGACGTAGCCTGGACAGTGGCCTTGAGGAGTTCGGAAAGCTGGTCGCCGCCCAGCGGCAGCGCCTCGTCGCGGTGGTGCGGAGCGCCATCGTGCTCTCAGAGGAGCAGAAGCAGCGTCTCGCCACGTGGCTGCGCACCTCGTACGGCCGCGACGTTCATCTGAACGTCGAGGTGGATCCGCGGGTGCTGGGAGGGTTCTCGGTGCACATCGGGGACGATCTCATCGACACCACCATCGCGGGACGAATCGAAGAAGTCCGCCGCCGGTTGGCCGGCTAGGCGAATAGGGAGACTGAAGAGAGATGGCGGAGCTTACGATCCGGCCGGACGAGATCCGGGACGCACTTGAGCGCTTCGTCCAGGCGTACGAGCCGGAAGGCGCCGCGCGTGAGGAGATCGGGACCGTCGTCGACTGCGGCGACGGTATCGCCCATGTCTCCGGCCTTCCCTCGGCGATGGCGAACGAGCTGCTTGAGTTCGAGGACGGCACGCGTGGCCTGGCACTGAACCTGGACGTCCGGGAGATCGGTGTCGTTGTTCTGGGCGACTTCAGCAAGATCGAGGAGGGCCAGTCGGTCCGCCGGACGGGCGAGGTCCTGTCCGTGCCGGTCGGCGACGGCTTCCTCGGCCGAGTGGTCGACCCGCTGGGCATCCCGCTGGACGGCAAGGGTGCCATCGAGTCCGAGGGTGTTCGTCCCCTCGAGGTTCAGGCGCCTTCCGTCGTGCAGCGCCAGCCGGTGAAGGAGCCCCTCGCCACCGGCATCAAGGCGATCGACGCGATGACCGCGATCGGCCGTGGCCAGCGCCAGCTGATCATCGGTGACCGTGGCACCGGCAAGACCGCGATCGCCGTGGACACCATCCTCAACCAGCGGGAGAACTGGCTCTCCGGCGACCCGGACAAGCAGGTCCGCTGCGTCTACGTCGCGGTCGGCCAGAAGGGTTCCACGATCGCCCAGGTCAAGGCTCGCCTTGAGGAGGCGGGCGCGCTGGAGTACACCACCATCGTCGCCTCTCCGGCGTCCGACCCGGCCGGTTACAAGTACCTCGCCCCCTACACCGGTTCGGCCATCGGCCAGCACTGGATGTACCAGGGCAAGCACGTTCTCATCGTTTTCGACGACCTGACCAAGCAGGCCGACGCCTACCGCGCGGTCTCCCTGCTGCTCCGTCGTCCGCCGGGCCGTGAGGCCTACCCCGGTGACGTCTTCTACCTGCACTCCCGCCTCCTGGAGCGTTGCGCGAAGCTGTCGAAGGAGATGGGTTCCGGCTCGATGACCGGTCTGCCGATCATCGAGACGAAGGGCAACGACGTCTCGGCGTTCATCCCGACCAACGTCATCTCCATCACCGACGGCCAGGTCTTCCTGGAGACGGACCTGTTCAACGCCGGTGTCCGTCCCGCCATCAACGTCGGTGTCTCGGTTTCCCGAGTCGGCGGCTCGGCCCAGACCAAGGCGATGCGGAAGGTCGCCGGCACGCTGCGCCTGTCGCTCTCCCAGTACCGTGACCTGGAGGCCTTCGCCTCCTTCGCCTCCGACCTGGACGCGGCGTCCAAGGCTCAGCTGGAGCGCGGTCAGCGCCTGGTCGAGCTGCTCAAGCAGCCGCAGTACAACCCCTTCCCGGTCGAGCGGGAGGTCGTCTCCATCTGGGCCGGCACCACCGGTGAGCTCGACGAGGTCCCGGTCGAGGACATCCGCCGCTTCGAGGCGGACTTCCTGGACTACATCGGTCGAGAGAAGAAGGGCATCTTCGACAGCATCCGCGAGACCAAGGACCTGTCCGAGGACACGGTCACCGCTCTCAAGGACGCCGTCACCGCGTTCAAGAAGACCTTCGAGACCTCCGCGGGCGAGCTGCTGGTCAACGAGGAGCCGGTCGAGGCGCTCGGCGCCGAAGAGGTCGGCCAGGAAAAGATCACCAAGCGCGTCCGTACGGCTGAGAAGAAGTAGCCGATGGGTGCCCAGCTAAGACTGCTGCGGCGGCGGATCAAGTCGGTCAAGTCAACGGCGAAGATCACGCGCGCCCAGGAGCTCATCGCTTCATCGCGTATCGTGAAGGCGCAGTTGCGGATGCAGGCGGCGGTGCCGTACGAGCGCGAGATCACTCGCGCCGTGACGGGCGTCGTCAGCAACACCGCCAGCGTCGACCACCCGCTGACCGTGGAGAAGGAGCGGCCGGCCAGGGCCGCCGTGCTCATCGTCACCAGCGACAGCGGCTTCTGCGGCGGCTTCAACGCGAACATCCTGCGTGAGGCCGAGGCCCTCGGCGGTCTGCTGAAGGACAGGGGCATCGAGCCCGTGCCCTTCGTGACCGGCCGCAAGGGCGTCGCCTGGCACAGCTTCCGCGGCCGCGAGATGAGCGGGCAGTGGACGGGGTTCTCCCGTAAGCCCTCCTACTCGGACGCCAAGGAGATCGCCGGTGTGCTGATCGACTCGTTCTCGGCCGAGGACGGGGTGGACGAGATCCACATCGTCTCGACCCAGTTCGTCTCGATGCTGACGCAGGAGGTCGTGATCAAGCGAATCCTGCCGTTGGAGGTCGAGGAGACCGTCGAGCCGGTGGACAGCACGCCGTTGCCGTACTTCGAGTTCGAGCCCAGCGCGGCCGATGTTCTCGACACGCTGCTGCCGCGCTACGTGGAGTCGCGCATCTTCAGTGCGCTGCTCCAGTCGGCGGCCTCGGAAGAGGCGTCGCGTCGCCGGGCGATGAAGTCGGCGACCGACAACGCCAACGAGCTCATCCGAACGTTCACCCAGCAGATGAACCAAGCTCGCCAGGCCGAGATCACCCAGGAAATCAGCGAGATCGTCGGTGGCGCGAGCGCGCTGGCTGACTCCGCAGCGGGGAAAGAGTGAAATGACTGCACAGACTGTTGAGACCGGCGTGGGCCGCGTCGCGCGGGTCACCGGTCCCGTCGTCGACGTGGAGTTCCCCGTCGAGGCGATGCCCGAGATCTACAACGCGCTCACCACCGAGGTCACCCTCGGCGGGGAGACCAGGCTGCTGACCCTGGAGGTCGCCCAGCACCTGGGTGACAACCTGGTCCGGGCCATTTCCATGCAGCCCACCGACGGTGTGACCCGTGGCGCGGCGGTGACCGACACCGGCGCGGCCATCTCCGTACCGGTCGGCGACGTCGTCAAGGGCCACGTGTGGAGCACGCTCGGCGAGGCACTGGACGTGCCCACCGCGTCGCTCAAGATCGAGGAGCGTTGGGGCATCCACCGCCCCTCGCCCGCCTTCGACACCCTTGAGTCGCGCACCGAGATGCTGACCACCGGCATCAAGGTCATCGACCTGCTCACCCCGTACGTGCAGGGTGGCAAGATCGGCCTGTTCGGCGGCGCGGGTGTGGGCAAGACCGTTCTGATCCAGGAGATGATCCGCCGGGTCGCCCGCAACTTCGGTGGCACCTCGGTGTTCGCCGGTGTCGGCGAGCGTACCCGTGAGGGCAACGACCTCTGGCTGGAGATGGAGGAGGCGAACGTCCTCAAGGACACCGCGCTCGTCTTCGGCCAGATGGACGAGCCCCCGGGCACCCGTCTGCGCGTCGCGCTCTCCGCGCTGACCATGGCGGAGTACTTCCGTGACGTGCAGAAGCAGGACGTGCTGCTCTTCATCGACAACATCTTCCGGTTCACCCAGGCCGGCTCCGAGGTGTCCACCCTGCTCGGCCGCATGCCGTCCGCGGTGGGTTACCAGCCGACCCTGGCCGACGAGATGGGTGTTCTGCAGGAGCGCATCACCTCGACCCGCGGTCACTCGATCACCTCCATGCAGGCGATCTACGTCCCCGCGGACGACATCACCGACCCGGCCCCGCACAACGCGTTCGCGCACCTCGACGCGCAGACCGTGCTCTCGCGGCCGATCTCGGAGAAGGGCATCTACCCCGCGGTGGACCCGCTCGACTCCACCTCGCGGATCCTCGACCCGCTGATCGTGGGCGAGGAGCACTACCGCGTGGCTCAGGAGACCAAGCGGATCCTGCAGAAGTACAAGGAACTGCAGGACATCATCGCGATCCTCGGTATCGACGAGCTCTCCGAAGAGGACAAGGTCACCGTCAACCGGGCCCGTCGCATCGAGCGCTTCCTGTCCCACCCGATGTACGCCGCCGAGGCGTTCACCGGTCAGCCCGGAGAGAACGTGCCGCTGGACGAGACCATCGCCTCGTTCAAGGGTCTGTGCGCCGGCGACTACGACCACCTGCCCGAGCAGGCGTTCTTCATGGTCGGTGGCATCGACCAGGCCGTGGCCAAGGCCAAGGAACTCGCCCGCTAGTCGCCTTCGGTGCCGGTACGGTCACGCGGTCGTACCGGCACCTGGTTCGATAGGGAACTGGAGAGAAAGTGGCGAAGCTGCGAGTAGGCGTCGTCTCCCCGGAGCGGGAGATCTGGTCCGGCGAGGCCGACATGGTGATTGCCAAGACCGTCGACGGCGAGATCGGTATCATGCCTAGACACGCACCCGTGCTCGGCGTTCTCGTCGAGGGCGGGCTGCTGAAGATCAAGCGAGGTGACGGCGAGGCCGATCTCGTCGCCGCCGTCCACGGAGGATTCCTCTCGGTGGCCGACGACGAGGTGTCGATCCTGGCCGAGATCGCCGAGCTTGGTTCCGAGATCGACATCGCCCGGGCCAGAAGCGCGCTGGAGCGGGCTCAGGCCTCGGTCGAGTCCGGCCAGGAAGACGCGGACGCGGCCGCCGAGGCCGCCGCCGAGGCCAAGCGTGCCAGGGCCCGGCTGCGCGCGGCCGGAGAAGAAGTCGGATAAATTCGGCTTCTTAGCGGTAAGGGCTTGTTGGGGGGCGGGCAGACATGGTGGTGCTGGACGTACTCATCGTGGTGGGGCTGCTCGTCGCCCTCCTGGCGCTCAGGGTGCTCATCCTGACCCGCTTCCGAGGGTCGGTGCTGTGTTGCCTGCGCCCCATGTCGAGGGAGCGGGGGTGGCGGGTCGGAGTGGCCCGCTATGCCGACGGCCACCTCAACTGGATCCCGCTCATAGGTCTGCTTCCAAGGCCGCGCCACGTCATCGTGAGGCGCGGCCTTGTCGTTTCCGGCCGTCGCAAGGTCGGCTCCGGTGAGTTCTTCGGGTTCATCGAGGGGGTGACGGCGCTTGAATGCCGCAACGGGCAGAGCGCCTTCGAACTCGCCATGGGATACCGCGCACTGACCGGTTTCGTGGCCTGGCTGGAGTCCGCCCCGCCCAGCGCCCATCTCGACGTCGCCTGATCCTCCGCGCCCTGTCACCGGGCGGCGGGCCCCCTCAGCGGGTGCCGCCGGGCTTCCAGAGGATCTCGTCGCCACCTGCGGCCACCCGGCAGAGGATGAACATCAGGTCGCTCAGCCGGTTGAGGTACTTCGCGGTCAGCGGATTGACGTCGTCGTGGGCCTCCAGCGCCGACCAGACGGTCCGCTCGGCCCGCCGGACCACGGTCCTGGCGACGTGCAGCCAGGACACGGCCGGGGTGCCGCCGGGCAGGATGAAACTGCGCAGCGGCTTGAGGCGCTCGTTGAACTCGTCACAGCGCGCCTCAAGCCATTCGATGTAGGAGGGCTCGACCCGCAGCGGCGGGAACTCGGGGTTCTCCGTGATCGGGGTGCAGAGGTCGGCCCCGACGTCGAACAGCTCGTTCTGGATCCGGGTGAGAACGGCGGTGACGTCCGCCTCCAGGGACCCCGTGGCCAGTGCCACGCCGATCGCCGCGTTGGCCTCCTCGACGTCCGCGTAGGCGGCCAGGCGCGGGTCGGTCTTGCGGGTACGGCTCATGTCGCCGAGCGCGGTCGTGCCGTCGTCTCCGGTACGGGTGTAGATCTTGGAGAGCACCACCGGGTTGTCTCTGTCAGCTCGCGTCATGCCGTCCAGCTTATCGGGGGCGAAAATTGCCCCCGATTCACCTGATAGTCGACAATATGATTTGTTAATGGTTTCTGGTTTCTACCTGCGATTCCCACACCTCTC
Organism: Streptosporangium sp. NPDC001681; assembly: GCF_040298085.1. Taxonomy (NCBI): domain Bacteria; kingdom Bacillati; phylum Actinomycetota; class Actinomycetes; order Streptosporangiales; family Streptosporangiaceae; genus Streptosporangium; species Streptosporangium sp. NPDC001681. The sequence continues at coordinate 73,311 of NZ_JBEOZN010000017.1, forward strand.
CCACGAGACACTGACGTTCGTCGCGGACGACGACGTCTGGGTGGCTCCGGCGGATGGCGGCCGGGCGTGGCGCCTCTCCGCCGACCGGGCTCCCGCGAGCCACCCCCGTCTCTCGCCTGACGGCACCAAGGTCGCCTGGACCAGCGTTCGCGACGGCGCCCCCGAGATCTACCTGGCGGATCTGGACTCCGGATCCGCCGAGCGGCTGACCTACTGGGGGAACGCGCGGACCCGCGCGCGCGGCTGGACACCGGAGGGAGAGGTCCTCGCGATCAGCGCGACCGGCCAGCCGTTCCTCTGGCAGACCTGGGCCTACGCGCTTGGCGACGGAGTCGAGCGGCTGCCGTACGGTCCGGTCAACGACCTCTCGGTCACGGAAGACGCGGTGGCACTTCTCACCGCGGCGCTCGCCCGCGATCCGGCGACCTGGAAACGCTACCGGGGCGGTACGGCGGGCCGGCTGTGGGTGCGGCGGGGAGAGGGTGACTTCACCCGGATCCTGACCGATCTGAACAGCCAACTGGCCGATCCGATGCTGGTCGGGGGACGGCTCGCCTTCCTCTCCGACCACGAGGGCGTCGGCAACCTCTACTCCTGCGAGCTGGACGGCACCGGCCTGCGCCGCCACACCGACCACGAGGCCTTCTACGCCAGGCACGCCACCACCGACGGGAGGCGGATCGTCTACCAGAACGCCGGTGACCTCTACCTCTTGGACGATCTTGACGCCGAGGCCCGCAAACTCGACGTCACGCTCGGCTCCCCGCTGCGGGGGCGGCAGCCCTACCAGGTCAACGCGGGCAGACGGCTGCACGACCTGGCCGTGGACGCCACCGGGCGGGCCAGCGTGGTGGAGGTCGCCGGGACGGTGCACTGGGTGACCCATCGGGACGGCCCGGCACGGCAGCTCAGCACCGGCCTGTCGGCGGGGCGGCCCCGCCTTCTCGGCGACGACCGGGTGGTGTGGGTCTTTGACGACGGCGAGACCCAGGGACTGGAGATCGTCCCCGCAGGGGGCGGAGAGAGCCGCAGGATCGCCGCGGGCAAGCTGGGCGAGGTCGCGGACCTGGCCGTCGCACCCGACGGGAACACGATCGCGGTGAGCGCCAGGGACGGGCGGCTGCTCCTGGTGGACGTGGCCTCCGGCGAGGTGGTGGAGCTGGCGAGGGCCGCCGGTGAGATCCAGGGCCTCGCCTGGTCGCCGGACTCCGGCTGGCTGGCCTGGTCACACCCGGACAGCGAGCATCTGCGCAGGATCAGGCTGGCCAGGGTGGCCGACCGGGTGGTGACCGATGTCACCGATGGCAGGTTCGCGGACATCTCGCCCGCGTTCGCCGGGGACCACCTGGCGTTCCTGTCGCGGCGTGGCTTCGACCCGATCTATGACGCGCACTCCTTCGACATGTCCTTCCCGCTCGGCTACCGGCCCTATCTGGTGCCGCTGGCCGCCTCCACGCCGTCCCCGTTCGCGCCCAGCTCCGCGGGGCGGCCCGTCGCCGACTCCGGTGACGACGACAAGCGGGACGAGGCCGCGGTCACCGTGGACCTGGACGGCATCTCCGCCAGGGTCGTGCGGGTGCCGGTCCCCGAGGGACGGTATTCGAACCTGCGGGCGGTCAAGGGCGGGTTTGTCTGGCTGCGCGAGCCGCTGGCGGGGGAACTCGGCGAGGACCGGGACGAGGTGGGGAGTGAGGCGCCCCGGGCGGCGCTGGACCGTTACGACCTGGACAAGCGCAAGTGGGAGGAGGTGGTCGACAAGCTCGACTGGTACCGGGTGAGCGGTGACGGCACGCAGCTCGTCGTCAGTGACAAGGGCACGCTCACGGTCCGGCCGGCCAGTGGCAAGCCGGGCGCCAAGAACGGCGACGAGACGACCGTCGACCTGTCCAGGATCCGGATCACCGGAGATCCTCAGGCCCTGCGCCGGCACGCCTACGCCCAGGCGGGCCGCCGGATGCGCGCCGACTTCTGGGTCGAGGACATGGCCGACGTCGAATGGGAGACCGTGCTGGAGGAGTACCGGCCGCTGGTGGACCGCGTCGCCACCGCCGACGACTTCGCCGACCTGCTCTGGGAGGTCGTGGGGGAGCTGGGCAGCTCGCACGCCTATGTCGACGCGGCGGCCTGGGGTTACCCGGCCTCGGAGCCGGTCGGCCTGCTCGGTGCCGATCTCTCCAGGGGAGCCGACGGCCGCTGGCAGGTGGACACGGTGTTGCCCGCCGAGTCCTCCGACGTGCACGCCCGCTCGCCGCTGGCCGGGCCCGGGGCGGCGGTCATGGAGGGAGAGACGCTGCTCGCGGTCGACGGCCGCCCGGTGCCACCGGAGGGTCCCGCCCGGCTGCTGGTCGGCGCCGCGGACAAGCCGGTCGAGCTGACCCTGGGCGGTGGCCGGAGGGTGGTCGTCACGCCGCTCGGCGACGACAGGCGCCTGCGTTACCAGCACTGGGTGGCCGGGCGCCGGGCGCGGGTCAGGGAGCTCGGCGGCGGCCGCCTCGGCTACCTGCACATCCCGGACATGGTCGCCGAGGGCTGGGCGCAGTTCCACCGCGACCTGCGCAGGGAGATGACCTTCGAGGGGCTGGTGGTGGACGTACGGGGGAATCGAGGTGGCCACACCTCCGAGCTGGTCATCGAGAGGCTGATCCGCCGGGTCATCGGCTGGGACCTGCCCAGGGGCATGACGCCGATCACCTATCCCGAGGACGCGCCGCGCGGCCCGCTGGTCGCGATCGCCAACCAGAACGCCGGATCCGACGGCGACATCGTCACCGCGGCCTTCAAGATCTACAAGCTCGGGCCGGTGGTGGGCACCCGCACCTGGGGTGGCGTCATCGGCATCGAGGGCAGCCACCGGCTGGTCGACGGGTCGCACATCACCGTGCCCAGGTACTCCTTCTGGTTCGAGGGGCTCGGCTGGGGGGTGGAGAACTACGGCGTCGATCCGGACGTCGAGATCGACATCAGCCCTGACGACTGGGCGGCGGGCAGGGATCCGCAGATCGAGGAGGCGGTACGGCTCGCGCTGGCCGCGCTGGACGAGCGCCCGGCGGCGACCCCGCCCGACGCCTCCACCCGGCCGTCCCGTCGCCGCCCCGCGCTGCCGCCCCGCCCATAGTTGACATTTGTCATCTAAAAGATCTTAAAGATCATATCTTTCCGGTGATATTGGCGACTACCTGCTCAAACGCGGGAAGACGACGATTGTCGCCATGACAACACCACAGGTGACGGATCCGCCCGGCGCCGCGACCGCCGGCCTCGACAACGTGATCGAGGTCGGCGGGCTCCGGCAGGCGTACGGCGACTTCGAGGCGGTGCGCGGCGTCTCCTTCAGCGTTCCGAGGGGCGAGCTGTTCGCCCTGCTCGGCACGAACGGCGCGGGCAAGACCACCACCGTGGAGGTCCTGGAGGGGTTCAGAGCCGCGACCGGCGGTACCGTCCGAGTGCTTGGACTCGACCCGGTCGGCCAGCGCCGCCAACTGCGGCCCCGGGTGGGGATCATGCTGCAGGAGGGAGGGTTCATCGGTGACCTCACGGTTGCCGAGACCGTCGGCCTGTGGAAGGGGCTGAGCGAGGACGCGGGCCGGCCGGTCACCCTCTCCGGCACCACAGAGCCGCCGGCGGGCTCCGGCCTGCTGGGGCGCTTTCGGGGCGTGGACCGGCAGACCATGGGCGCGCTGGAGTTGGCCGGGCTGGAGAGGAAGGCCAGGACGAAGGTCCGGCAGCTCTCCGGCGGCCAGCGGCGCAGGCTCGACCTCGCGCTGGCGGTGATCTCCCGGCCGGAGGTGCTCTTCCTGGACGAGCCGACCACCGGGATGGACCCCGAGGCGCGCCGCGCCACCTGGGAGGTGATCGAGGACCTGCGGGTGGGGGGCACCACGGTGCTGCTCACCACCCACTACCTGGAGGAGGCCGAGCGTCTCGCCGACAGGCTGGCCATCATGCACGAGGGCCTGATCCACCTGCACGGCACCGTCGAGGAGGTGGTGGCCGGGGCCGGTGACCGGGTCTCTTTCCGCCTTCCCGGCATCGCCTGGAACTTCGACGATCTCCCTCGGCTGGACGGCGCGGCCCCCGTGCTCACCTACGGCGGCGCCACGGAGGTCGCCTACACCCTGACCGTCGGGCGGCCAGAGACCCGCGCGCACGAGGCGGTCCGGCACCTCCTGGCCTGGGCCGACGTACGGGGCGAGAGCCTGGAACGGCTGGCCGTACGGCGCGGAACCCTGGAAGACGCCTTCATGCGAGTCGCCGGAGAGGTCAAGTAGTCATGAGGATCGACGTTCTGCACGCGGTACGGCTCGCCAGGCTCGACCTGACCCTGATAGGCAGGAACACCACGGTCCTGTTCAACGTACTGTTGCTGCCGTTCCTGATGGCCTGGGCGTTCACCCAGATCATCGGTGACGCGGAGATCGACGGTGTGGCCGGAAGGCTGTTCGTGCTGACCGGGGTGCCGGGGTTGATGCTGGCCTTCGCGGTCTTCGTCAACCTGGTGAACTCCTTCACCGCCCGGCGCGAGGAACTGGTGCTCAAAAGGCTGCGCGCCGGCCAGCCGTCCGGTCTGGCGATCCTCGGTGGCAGTGCTCTCGGGGCGCTGGTGCTCTATCTCGGCCAGGTGCTGCTGCTGGCCCTCTGGATCCAGCGGTCCGAGGGCGTCACGGTGGCCAACGTGCCGCTGCTCGTGACCGCCGTGGTCCTGGGGGTCCTGCTGTTCGGCCTGCTGGGCGCCGCCTTCTCGGGGATCACGCCCAACGCCGAGGTCGCCCAGGTCACGGTGCTTCCGGTGCTCCTGATCGTGCTCGTCGGCGCCCCGATCGCCTTTCCCTCCGACGCGCTGCCCGGCACGCTGGGCACCGTCTCCGCCCTGCTCCCGGCGACCCCGGTCGTGGAGATCGTACGCACCGCCTTCCTGGGCGGGGACCACGTCTCCGGCGGTGGGGAGGCGTTGAGCACGGCTGGGCAGTGGGCGGCCGCACTGCCCTCACTGGCGATGCTGCTGGCCTGGATCGCGGTGGCGGGGCTGCTGGCCCGGTGGCTGTTCCGCTGGGAGCCCCGGCGCGGATAGCGTTGATTACGAAATGTCATCCGAAACTAGCCGGAAAGGGATGAGGCATCTCGGACGCCTCATCCCCTTCGCGCTTCCCCGGGGGAGGAAGCGGTCACACCTCCAGCGGCTCCGCCGGATGACCGTTCTCTCCCTGAGCATGGGTATCGTCATGGCCTGGGCCGGTCCCCTGGGCGCGCTGGCGAAGGTGGACGGGCGGCTCCCGCTCACCCCACTGCTTGTCGGGGTGCTCGGCCTGGTGGTTTTCACAGTCCTCTCCCTGAGGATCCTTCAGGCGGCGGTCGCGGGGAGCACCGCCGGAGGCGCGATCCTCACCTCGGCCATGGTCGCGGTGGTCCTCATGCTGACCCAGGACGGCCATCTCTGGTCCTGGGGGCTGCTCGCCCCGGCATGGGCGTCGGGTGCCGCGCTGCTGCTGAACAGGTCCGCCACGATCGCCGCCTGCGTCGCCGCGGCCGTCGTCGGCCCGCTTCTCACGTCACCGGTCGCCGATCTCGCCAACGTGTTCGCGCCGCCGTACACGGACGATCCCCGCCCCCTCCTCATCATCTACCTCGTGGTGAGTGTGGTGGCGCCGTGGACGAACCGGTTCCAGCTCTGGTTCTGGCAGGTGGTCAGGGCCGCCGAGGAGGGCAGGGAGGCGCAGGCCAGGTTGGCCGTCACCGAGGAGCGGCTCCGTTTCTCCCGCGACCTGCACGACCTGGTCGGGCACAGCCTCACCGCGATCGCGGTCAAGAGCGAGGTGGCCGTCAAGCTGTCGAGGGTGGACATCGGGCGTTCCACCGGGGAGATGGAGGAGGTGAGGACCTTGGCGCGGCAGGCGCTCAAGGAGATTCGCGCGGCGGTGCGCGGCTACCGGACCGTCGATCTCGCCGCCGAGCTGCGCGGGATGATCGCGGTGCTGGAGGCGGGCGGTGTCCGCTGCACGCTGAAGGAGCCGGGTGATCAGGTGCCCGAGGAGGCGGCCACGCTGCTGGCCTGGGTGGTGCGCGAGGGCACCACCAACGTGCTGCGGCACAGCTTCGCCACCAGGTGCCGGATCGCGATCACGATCCAGGAGGGGAACGCCGTGCTGGAGATGACCAACGACGGGGTGGCCGAGATGGACGGCGTCGGCGGCACCGGTCTCATCGGGCTGTCGGAGCGGGTAACCGCCACCGGAGGATCCGTCACGGTAGGCCCGGGGGGCCCGGGGGAGTTCAGGCTGCGGGCGACGGTTCCGCTGGAGGAAGCACGATGATCCGGGTACTGCTGGCCGATGACGAGCACCTGGTCAGAGGGGCGATCGCCACCCTGCTGGGCCTGGAGCCGGACATCGAGGTGGTGGCCGAGGTGGCCAGGGGGGACCTGGTGGCCGAGGCCGTGAGGGAACACCGGCCCGACGTGATCGTGCTGGACATCGAGATGCCGGGGATGGACGGGCTGAGCGTCGCCGAGACGTTGCCGGGCCACGCGGTGCTGGTGCTGACCAGCTTCGGCAGGCCCGGCTACCTGCGGCGGGCGCTCGCCGCCGGGGTGCGTGGCTTCATCCCCAAGGACACCCCCGCCGATGAGCTGGCGAAGGCGATCCGCAAGGTCTGGTCGGGCGGGCGCTACCTCGACCCGGAGATGGCCGCCTCGGCGATGATGGCCGGTGAGAGTCCTCTCACCGAGCGCGAGCGCGGCTCCCTGGAGCTGGCCGCGCGGGGAGCCTCGGTCGCCGAGATCGCCGCCTCGCTCCACCTCACCCAGGGCACCGTGCGCAACTACCTGTCCAGTGCCATCACCAAGCTGGGGGCGAGCAACCGGATCACCGCCATCCGGGCGGCTCAACAAAAAGGTTGGCTGTGAACCGCGTTTTATCCGTTGATTCGGGCAAGAGGTTCCTGTGTTGGTAAGAAGGGGGAATTCTGACGCGGAGGAAGTTCGCTCCTTCTTACACGCTGTGGCAGCATATGAATGCGGTGCGTGATCGACTGGCTGCGGTGACGCACCGCCGTTGTGCCTGGTCACGTCTCTTTTGTGGCCAGGTGTGAGGAGGAGGCATGCGCGTCCCTGGTAACCCCCAGGCCCAGGTGGTCAGCGTCGGGGCCCGTCTCGACGTGGGAACCGTCACCGGAGTGCGCCCGCGGCTGCACGAGGCGGTCGACTCCGGGCGCGGCGACCTGATCGTAGATCTTTCCGGGCTGGAAATGATCGACGCCACCGGGCTGGGGGTGTTGGTGGGCACGCATCGCCGCGCTGTGGGCGCGGAACGCCGCCTCATTCTCAGGAGGGTGCCGCCGAGGATCATGCGGGTGCTGGCGGTGACCCGGCTCAACCGGGTCCTGACCGTCGAGCACCCCATGGCCGCGGTGGCCTGATCCGGTCGCCCGCCGGAATTCGGGACACCGGCGGCACCGGAACATATCGGAGGACGGGCCGGCTGAGGCCCGTCCTCGTCTCCGCCTCGTCGAGGTCGTACCGAGGTGACCGGGTCACCCGGTGAAAGACCGGTAGAAGATGTGAACGGCAGTGCTGATCATGCTCTCGGTCGAGGGCGGGTCGTCGGCCAGCACCCACTCGATGAGCAGCTCCTGGATCGCTCCGATCATGCCCAGCGCGAGCAGGTGCCGGTTGGCCTTGACCGCCTCCGGCAGATCCGCGACGTTCAGCTCGATCATGTCGGTGAAGGCCGTGACGGCCAGCTGCCGTGAGGTGACGAGGCAGTCACCTGCTCTGCGCACCTCCAGATGCATGATCCTGGCACGGCGCCTGTCTTCGGTGACGAAATTGATGTATCCGGAGATTCCCGCCTCGACCCGGGCGGCCAGGGTGTCAGGGGCCTGCTCTATGGACTTCGCCACCGACTGCAGCGTCTCGTGCACGCATCGGTCGTGCACGGCCCGCATCAACTCGTTGCGTCCGGAGAAGCATTCGTAGAAGGCGCGGTTGGAGATGCGTGCCGCGGCGCACAGCCTCTCAATCGTGGTTTCGGGGAATCCTGGATCGGAGTAGAGGTTGTACGCCGCGGAGATCAGACGTTCCCGGCGTTCTGCCAGTCGCTCCTCCGCTGACATTCCCCGATATGACCGTCCGTTCATGTCAAGTACCTGAACGTCGATATGGGGTTGACAAATAATCGCTTTATCACTTCCACCTCATGGCTCTGGCCCCCAGAATCAACCATTATGGGTGCAAGATCCTTTTTGTGGAAGGGGCATTGTGTTATTACCTGCGTCGTCCATGCAAGAAGGTAACAAGTCTGACTAGCCGGTCAAGTTCCTTCTGGCTACGGGTGAACGAGGTGATGTTCATCCCGGGCAGCGCGAAGCGCCGGCGGGAGACGGCCTTGGGGCGGGCGAACTCCCGCAGCCCGTCCGCGCCGTGAATACGGCCGAATCCGGAGTCTCCGACCCCGCCGAACGGCAGCGCGGGGATGGACGCGAAGGAGATGATCGAATTGATGGCGGTCATCCCGCCGCGCATCCGGCGAGCGAGCTCCAGAGCCCGCCGGGTGTTTCCCGAGAAAACGGTCCCGGCCAGGCCGTACGCGGTGGCATTGGTCTTCTCCAGCGCCTCCTCCACATCGGCGACCCGCTTCACCGTCACCGTCGGGCCGAACGTCTCCTCGCGGACCGCGGGGGAGTCCTCGGGCACGTCCTCGACGATCACCGGGTCGACGAAGGGCGCCCGGACCGAGCCGGTCCCGCCCAGCACGGCCCTGCCGCCCGCGACCGCGTCGTCGATATGCCGCCGGATGATGTCCAGCTGGGCGGGCATGGTGATCGGGCCGTAGTCGCGCCCGGCCTTCACCTGACCGGCCCGATCGGTGAGTTCCTTCATGAAGGCGTCGTAGACCGCGTCCACCACGTAGATCCGCTCCACCCCGACGCAGGTCTGGCCCGCGTTGGACAGCGCGCCCCACAGCGCCGCGTCCGCGGCGGCGGGCAGGTCGGCGTCGGCGTCCACGATCAGCGCGTCCTTGCCGCCGCACTCGGCGACCAGCGGCGTCAGGTTCGTCGCGCACGCGGCCATCACCCGCTTGGCGGTGGCGGTCGAGCCGGTGAAGGCGATCTTCGCCACCCCGGGGTCCCCCGCCAGGGCCGCGCCGGTCTCGCCCAGCCCGGTGACGGTCTGGAAGACCCGGTGCTCCGGCACCGCCTCGGCGAACAGCGCGGCCAGTAGCACGCCCACGCCCGGGGTCAGCTCGCTGGGCTTGAACACCACGGCGTTCCCCGCGGCCAGCGCGTAGGCGATCGATCCCATCGGGGTGAACACCGGGTAGTTCCACGGCCCGATCACCCCGATCACCCCCAGCGGCAGGTACTCCAGGGTGGCCGCGATGTTGGCGCCGACCAGTCCGGGGGAGACCCGTCGCATCCCGAGCACCTTGTGCGCGTTCCTGGCGGCCCAGTCGAGGTGGGTGATGGCCAGGACGACCTCCAGGGTGGCGTCGGCCTCCGGCTTGCCCGTCTCCTCATGGACGAGGCGGGCGATCCTGGTCAGGTCACGCGCGAGGATCGCCTTGTAGTCGAGCAGCCGGCGCCGGCGCTCGGCCCGCTCCAGCCCGGCCCACCACGCGGCGGCGATCCCGGCCTCCGCCACGGCGGCGCGCACCGCCGCGGCGTCCTGGATCGGGTGGGTGCCGACGACGGCGCCGGTGGCCGGGTCGAGGGAGTCGAAGGTGCGCTGTCCGGTCGCCGTGGTCAAGGTCGTCTCCTCTGTGCCGTGACGGATGCCCTGGAAGGCGAAACGCCGCTCGGGGAAGGTCGGCGCCCGCCGGAAAGGCGAGATGCGCGGCGCCCGCCGCCCCGGCAGCGGGCGGTACGGGCACGTTCCGCTCACGATAGACCGGAAGTCGTTGCACAGTAAACCATTACTTACAAGCTGGGCTGCCCACCTGCCGGGGCGGCGTCCGCCGCGCGGTGCCGTGGGTCATCGACACTCTTCCGCGGCGTTCTCCTGGGCGGCCGACGCGACCGTCGGGATGAAAATGAGGCCGGTCGGCGTGACCATGGCCACGAGTGCGGCGGCGGCTTTTCCGGTTGTTTATGCGCTTCTCTTCTGCCGGTGCGGAACGGAGGGCACGGACTGCCCGTTCTTGGTGCCAGAAATCGCGCCTCTGGATGAGGTCTGGGCCCAATATCATTTGAGGGCAGGCTGAAATGAGGCCGACGGTGGGATTTCCGGTGGCGGGCCGGGTATCGCCGATAGTTGGTGTCCTGAGCTCTGCCTGGCCGATTCGCACTGACAACCACTGAGAATCGGCGGATGGCTTAACGGGTGAGCAGACCTCGGTCCAGGGCGGTGGTCACGGCGGCGGTGCGGCCGGAGACGCCGAGCTTGCCGAAGATGCGGAGCAGGTGGGTCTTGACGGTGGTCTCGCTGATGAACAGGGCCCGGCCGATCTCCGCGTTGGTCAGCCCGCCGGCCACCAGGGAGAGCACCTCCGTCTCGCGCGGTGACAGCGACTCGGCCACCGGTGCCCGCATCCGGGTGACCAGCCTGGTCGCCACCGACGGGGACAGCACCGTCTCCCCCCGCGCCGCAGAGCGGATCGCGGCGAGCAGGTCCGCCCTTGAGGTGTCCTTCAGCAGGTATCCCGCCGCGCCCACCTCGACCGCCCGTACGATGTCCGCGTCGGTCTCGTAGGTGGTCAGCACGATCACCCGGCTCTGGGGCCGCTCGGTGAGGATGCGCGAGGTGGCGCTCACCCCGTCCCCGCCCGGCATGCGCAGATCCATCAGGATCACGTCGGGTCGTAGCTCACCGGCCCGCACGACCGCCTCGTCCCCCGAGGCCGCCTCACCCGCCACCGAGATCCCGGGGTCGGCCTCCAGCATGCCCCGAAGGCCCTCCCTGACCACCGGGTGGTCGTCGACGATCATTACCCGGAGCATGTGTCACGCTTTCTGGTCGAGTCGGTCGGTGGGGGCGTCTGTGCGGATGCCGGGCCGGTCGGTGGGGATGAGCACCTCAAGAGAGGCCCCCTCACCCCGGAGACCCGTCACCGCGAGGGCCCCGCCGACCTGTTCCACGCGGGCGCGCATGCCCCGCAGACCGTATCCCTGGGCGCCGGACGGGTCGAAGCCGCACCCGTCGTCGCGCACCTTCAGCAGCACCGATCCGTCCTGATAGGCGATCGAGACGGCCGCGGATCTCGCGTCCGCGTGCCTGCGCACGTTGGCCAGGCCCTCCTGGACGGCGCGGACGAGCACCACCTCGACCGGCGCGCTCAGCGGCCGGGACTTCCCGTGCACCTCGAACCCCGCTGACATTCCCGTCTCCTCGCCGAGCCGGTTCGTCAACCGCCGCAGTGCCTCATCCAGGGTCGAGCCGTCCAGTGGTGCCGGGTTCAGCGTGGTGACCAGCATGCGTGCCTCCGCGAGGTTCTCCCGCGCGGTCCGCACGGCCAGCGCCAGGTGTCCGGACGGGTCCGGCTGCGCCTCGGCGGCCTGGAGCAACATGATGATGCTGGTGAAGCCCTGCGCCAGGGTGTCGTGGATCTCCCCGGCGAGCCGCTCGCGCTCGGCCTGCGCTCCGCGCTCGGCCGAGAGCCTGGCCACCTCGGCCCGGCTGCTCTCCAGTTCCTCGATGAGCATGGCCCGCTCCTCGCTCTGCCTGGTGATCCGCTCGATCCAGACGCCGAAAATGGAGGAGAAGAAGATGACGATGGTGATGACCATCAGGAAGTTGAACGGCTCCGGTGCCCCGACCAGGAAGATGTAACGGATCGCCGGAGAGAGGTTGAGCGCGGTGACCGCGATCATCGCCCGTCTGGCGGGAAAGACGATGAAACACTGCGGGCAGAGTCCGAACAGGGCGAACGTCGCGTACGACGCGGTGAGCCCGGCCGGGGTGAACAGCACGACCAGCAGGGCGATGTAGACCGCCCCCCTCCGCCGGTCGTTGGTGACGATCGCCGGGCGGCCCAGCAGGAGATAGAGCGGCAGGACCGAGAGCAGGCAGCCCGCCACGATCACCTTCTCCTGCCAGGGCACGTCGACGGTCAGCGCGGCCCAGGTGGGCAGGAGCGTTCCGACGACCAGGAGCATCTCCCAGCCGCGCAGCGACTGCCATGCGTGGACCCCGGCTCCACCGGTCGGGAGGCCGGGACGTTGGATACGCCCTGTCATCCATCGCGGCGGCTTTTCCAGCGGAACGTCATCAGGCACAGCACCAGTCCTCCGATGACCCAGGCTCCCAGGATCAGGGCGACCCGGTCCAGTTCGTACGATTTCGCGAGCTCCAGTGTGGCGCCGGCGTCGCCCAGGAAGACCGAGCGGAAACCCTGGCACATCCACTTGAGCGGAAAGATCGAGGAGATGTTCACCAGCCAGGACGGCAGCATGGCGATAGGAATGAACACCCCGGAGATGAACTGCAGCACCACGAACGGCATCGCGATCACCGCCGCGCTCTTGGCCGACCGGGGCAGGCTGCTGATCGCGACGCCGAGCAGTGACGAGCTGAGCACGCCCAGCACGAACACCCAGGCGAAGGTCGCCCACCTGGACGACTCCGACGGCAGTTCCAGGCCGAACAGCGCGGTCCCGATGGCCAGCAGGAGGACGACCTGGCAGAAGGAGACGAACAGGGTGTTGAACGCCTTGCCCACGAAGTAGGCGGTGCGGGGCAGCGGCGTGCCGGCCAGCCGCTTGAGCGCGCCGTCGTCGCGTTCCACCGCGATGCTGATCCCGAGGTTCTGGAATCCAGTCATCGCGGCGACGCCGATCAGCCCGGCCACGTAGACCTGGGAGACGTTGAGCCCGGTTCCCTCCAGATCATCCCCGAAGATCGAACCGAAGAGCACCAGCATGATGATCGGGAAGGCGAAGGTGAAGATGACCGCGTCCCTCTCGCGGAAGAACATCCTGGTCTCGATAACCGCCCGCGACAGTCCCAGCCGTACCGCGGAGGGGGGCCGTGCCATGACGGGCTGAGAGGCGGGTCGGGTAAGGGGCTGGCTCATCTCGGTGGTCACCTCGGGGGATCGGTCGATGCTCGCTGGGGTGGCGGCGGGGTCAGGCTTTTCGCCTGCCGGTCAATGGGCCGGCCGTGGCCGTGGGCCGGGATGGTCGGCAGGGCGGCCGGCCCGAGCCCGGCGGACGGTCACCGCCGGCGGCCGGTCGCTCGGACGGGCGGTCGCCCAGACGGGCGGCTCGATGAGGCGGAGGTAGACGTCCTCCAGGCTGGGGCGGGTCACGGCCAGTTCGGGGACCTCGCCGCCGAAACGGTGGGTCAGCTCCATGACGGTCCTGGTCGGGGTGTCCGTCTCCAGGAAGCGGTGCTCGCCCCCGTCGGACCAGCTCACCCTGGCCTTGGCGGTGGCCCTGCCGCCCAGGGTCTTGGGCTCGCCCTCGGCCACGATCCGCCCGCCGGCGACCACGGCCACCCGCCCGGCCAGTGCCTCGGCCTCGTCCAGGTAGTGGGTGGTCAGCACGATCGTGGTGCCGTCGCGGGCCAGGCCCTCGATCAGTTCCCAGAACTGCCTGCGTGCCTCCGGGTCGAACCCGGTGGTCGGCTCGTCCAGGAAGAGCAGCTCAGGGTTGCCGATCACGCCCAGCGCGACGTCCACCCGCCGCCGCTGGCCGCCGGAGAGCCGCCGGATGCGCGTGTCCGCCTTGTCGGTCAGCCCGACCTGCTCGATCACCTCGTCCGGATCCTTGGCGCCCGGGTAGTAGCCCGCGAAGTGCCGCACGGTCTCCCGCACCGTCGTCTCGGCCACGTCGTTGGCCGTCTGCAGCACGATGCCGATCCGGGAGCGCCACGCCCGGCTCGGCCTGCCGGGGTCGACGCCCAGGACGCTGACCTCCCCGGCGTCCCTGGTGCGGTGCCCCTCCAGGATCTCCACGGTGGTGGACTTTCCCGCCCCGTTGGGGCCGAGGATCGCGAACACCTCACCCGCGTGGATGTCCAGGTCGATGCCCCCGACGGCCCGCACGTCGCCGTAGCGCTTGGTCAGGCCCCTCACTCTCACCGCTGTGCTCATGCCTCAAGCCTCGCGTTCACCGGGCTTTCGCGGCACCAACGTTCGATGGAACCCCGTGTCCACCGTTCGGAGGACATGGCTCGGTTCGAGGGGCAAGGCGACGGCGGATTCCCGCCGTCGCCGCGGCCTTGAGGCCGGATGGACCGATACCTGCGAGCGGACCCGGGGCCGCTCCGCCCGCCGTCACGTGCGGTGCGGGCATGCTCGTCCGGTAAGCCCTGCTAGAACAGCGTGTCGTTGCGCTCGATGCCGCGTAGTTCGTCGTAGTCGAGGGTGACGCAGCGGATTCCGCGATCCTCGGCCAGCGTCTTGGCCTGCGGGGCGATGCTCTGGGCGGCCAGGATGCCGGTCACCGGGGCGAGCAGGGGGTCGCGGTTCATCAACTCCAGGTAGCGGGTGAGCTGCTCCACGGCGTCGATGCCGGCGCGGCGCTTGAGCTCCACGGCCACGGAGGCGCCCGTGTGGTCGCGGCAGAGGATGTCCACCGGGCCGATGGCCGTCATGTACTCGCGGCGGACGAGCGTCCAGCCCGCGCCCAGCGTGGTGATGTGCTCGGCCAGCAACTCCTGCAGGTGGGCCTCGACCCCGTCCTTGATGAGCCCCGGGTCCACGCCCAGCTCGTGGCTGGTGTCGTGGATGATCTCCTCCATGGTGAGGACGAGCTTCTCACCGGTCTTGCCGTGGGTCACCGTCCAGGTGCCCTCCTCCTCGCGGAGCTTGCACGGCGGGTTCATCCAGTTCAGCGGTTTGAAGGCCCGGTCGTCGGCGTGGATGGAGACGCTGCTGTCGGCCTTGATGAGGATGAGCCGAGGCGCCATCGGAAGATGGGCGGTGAGCTTCCCGACGTAATCCACGCTGCACCGCGCGATGACCAGACGCATTACCGAAGCCTATCGGCCCGGCGGCCCCCCGATCCCCGAGATCCGGCCACGGCGGCGGCTCCACCCCGCCGCCCGCGTCCGTACGCGTGAGCCGCGCCCCGGCTCACGCGTACGGCTTGGCGAGCACGGTCAGCGGACCACCTCGGAGAGTTTGACGCGGGCGCCCGTGCGCAGCACCGCGCGCTGGTAGATGCGCGCGCCGAGCAGGAGCGTGCCCACCGTGGCCAGGAGCATCAGGGCCGAGCCCGTCGCGATCTCCCAGGCGAGCACCTCGCCCCCGGCCATCCGGACCGGCATGACCATCGAGGAGAACGGCGGCACCATCGACAGGATCCTGGCCACCGCGCTGCTGGGCTGGACCGCCGCGAAGTAGGCCACCAGGTAGGTGATCGTCATGAGCATCGTCATCGGCGTCAGCACACTGTTCGCGTCCTCCTGCCTGGACACCAGCGACCCGAGCGCCGCCGCCAGCGCGGCGAAGAACGCGTAACCGAGGATGAACCAGAACAGGGTGCTGATCACGATGCCCGTCATGCCCGGGGGCAGCTCGGCCACGAAGCCGGTCGCCATCGCCGCGCCGAGACCGGCCACGATGATCACGACGAGATTGGCCAGCGCGAGGGTGCCCAGCCCCAGGATCTTGCCGCCGAGCAGCTGCCATGGGCGGATCGAGGTCAGCAGGATCTCCACGATCCGGCTGCCCTTCTCCTCGATCACTCCCATGGCGACGTACATGGAGGAGTAGATGAGCAGGAAGAACAGGACCATGACCAGCAGGGACGCGATGCCCACCCGCACGCTCGCGTAGCGGGCGTCGGCGCCGACCGAGACCTGCTCCAGGGGGGCGACCTGCATCGCCTGGGCGACCTTGGCCGCGTCCAGGCCCGCGTCGGCCAGCTGACTCTGGGTCTGGACGGTCTGGTGCGCGTTCTCCAGCAGCAGGCCCAGCTCGCGGTCGACCTCGCCGTCGGCGAGCACCCTGCGGCCGTCCACCACCGCGGCGTCCACGTCGCCGGCGTTGACCGCGTCGCTCGCGGCGGCCTCGTCGGGGAACTCCCTGACGGCGATCGTCACGTCCTTGGCCGTGCCGGTCAGGACCGGCTGCAGCGCCTGCGACTGCGGTCCGACGAGGCCCACGGTGTAGGAGTCGGGCCCCGAGAAGAGCTTGGGCAGGAACGCGAGCGCGCCGACCAGCACGGCGCTCACCACCAGCCCGATGACGAACGCCTTCGTACGGCCGCGCGTGATGATCTCCCGCCGCGCGACCAGCAGCAGCCCGCTCACGCGACCGCCTCCCTGAAGATCTCGGTGAGTGTGGGCCGCTGCCAGCCGAAGTGCTCGACCTTTCCGGCCTTGACCGCGAGGCGCAGGATGTCCTGGCCGTCGCCGTCCACGTCCGCGACGAGGACCTCGTCGCCCTTCTCGACGACCTCTCCCGGCAGGGACGCGGCCCAGCCGGGGGAGGCGTCCCTGACGACCACCCTGAGCCGGCCGCGTCCCTCCCGGTCGCGCAGGTCGTCGACGGTGCCGCTGGCCACCATGCGGCCGGCGGAGATGATGCCGACCGAGTGGCAGAGCCGCTCGACGAGGTCCAGCTGGTGGCTGGAGAAGAGCACGGGCACGCCCGCCTCGCACCGTGCGACGAGCACCCCGGCCAGCGCGTCGACGGCGAGCGGGTCGAGCCCGGAGAAGGGCTCGTCCAGCACGAGCACCTCGGGGGTGTGCACCAGCGCCACCGCGAGCTGCACGCGCTGCTGGTTGCCCAGGGAGAGCGCGTCCACCGTGTCGGTCGCGCGTTCGGTGAGCGAGAGCTGTTCGAGCAGGTCGCCGGTGGCCTTCTTCGCCCCGCTCGCGGTCAGGCCGCTGAGCCTGCCGAAGTACTCGATCTGATCGGCGACTCGCATCTTCTGGTAGAGGCCACGCTCTTCGGGCATGTAACCGAACCGGCGCCGGTCTTCGAACGTCAGGGGCCGGCCGTCGCGGAGCACCGAGCCCGAGTCGGGGGTCAGCACGCCCATCAGGATGCGCATCGTGGTGGTCTTGCCCGCGCCGTTGGCTCCGACGAAGCCGAACATCTCGCCGGGTTTCACGGAGAACGTCACCCCGCCCAGAGCGGTCTTGTCGCCGTATCGTTTGTGTAGATCGTTTATCTCGATCATGGGGGAGGTCCCTCGGTAAGGCGTCTCAGCACGGAGACGTAGTCATGGAACGCCCGGCGGCCCTCGTCGGTGAGGGCCAGCCAGGTGCGTGGGCGTTTACCCACGAAGGCCTTCTCCACGCGCACGTAGCCGGCCTCTTCCAGGGTGATGACATGCTTGGAGAGCAGGGAGTCGCTGACCTCGATGGTGTCGCGGAGGAAGCGGAACTCGGCCCTGTCGGTGGCCGCCAGGGCGGCCATGATCGACAGCCGGACGGGTGCGTGGATGACGTCGTCAAGGTCGTGCCGGGGGTGCGAGCCCGTACCACCTCCGGCTCCGCCCGTGCCGCTCACCGCTCCGCCCGTAGCACGCGCCACGCCGCGTAGAAGGGCGGGACGCTCGCGCAGACCGTCAGTGTGACCAGCGTCGCGATCCAGCCGGGACCCGGGTCGTCGGGGCGGAAGAACATCCCGAACACGAACACGGTCAGGAAGGCGACGAGGTAGGTGACCGTCACCGGCCCGGTGGACTTGTTGGCCCAGGTGACCTCGCGGTCCTGGATTCCCATACGGCCGAGGTACCAGGTGAACACGACGGTCAGCGCCACCCATGCCACCCCGACCACGGCCCGGGACCAGCCGGGGCCGAGATACATGATCGGCCAGTACGCGATCGTGGCCAGGCCGAGGATCGCGTAGAGCAGGCCGACGACGCGTGCCGGTCGCCGGGTGCGCCGGTCGACCTCGCCGATCTGCCGCAGCGCCTCCTCCGGTGTCAGGTCGTCTCCCATGCCCTCTCCAGTCTTCATGTACTCAAATACTAATTACTACTCAACTCCCATTCAAGTACTTTCTTTCAGCTCCCGGGATGTTCGACCGGCTTTTGGGTAGCCGAGCCCTCTCTGGGAGACTGTTGCGGTTCAAGGAACGGGCGGTTTGTCGCGCGGCGCGGGATCCGCGGACAGGGTGGGGAGAACGATGGCGGGCAGTTTCGAGACGGTCGGCGTGGTCGGCCTCGGCACGATGGGCGCCGGGATCGCCGAGTGCTTCGCCCGTGCGGGCATCGCCGTGATCGGCGTGGAGGCCGGCCCTGAGGCGTTGACGCGAGGCCGGGGCCATCTGGAGGACTCCACGGGCCGCGCGGTCGTCAAGGGCAGGCTGAGCCAGGCCGAGAGGTCGGAGATCCTCGGCCGGGTGACCCTCACCACCTCGCTGGAGGATCTCGCGGACGCCGACCTGGTGATCGAGGCCGTTCCGGAGGTCATGGATTTCAAGCGGGCGCTCTTCACCGACCTGGATCGGATCTGCAAGCCGTCCGCGGTGCTCGCCACCAACACCTCCTCGCTCTCGGTCACCGAGATCGCGGCCACCACCGGCCGCCCCGGCCGGGTGATCGGCATGCACTTCTTCAACCCGGCCCCGGTCATGAGACTGGTCGAGGTGATCCACACGCTGATCACCGACGACGGCCTGGCCGGCGAGGTCGCCGACCTCGCGCGCCGGCTCGGCAAGACCCCGGTGACCGTCGGCGACCGCGCCGGGTTCGTGGTCAACCGGCTGCTACTGCCCTACCTCAACCACGCCGCGGTCCTGCTGGAGAACGGCGTGGCCACCCGCGACGGCATCGACACCGCGATGAGGCTCGGTGCCGGGCTGCCGATGGGCCCCTTCGCCCTGCTCGACCTGATCGGCCTGGACACCTCGTACGAGGTGCTGAGCGTGCTCTTCAGGGAGAGCCACGACCGCCGTCACGCCGCCGCGCCGATCCTGCGCGAGCGGGTCGCGGCCGGACTGCTCGGCCGCAAGTCGGGTGGCGGCTTCCACCGGGCCGCCGAACCGGAACCGACGGCGGACGAGCCCTGGACCGGCCTGGTCGCGGTGCTGGGCGAGGGGGGTGACGCCTTCGCCGCCAGGCTCTCCGCCGCGGGCTTCAAGATCGTGCCCGTGCAGGACGCGGAGCTGGTCGTCGCGCTGTCCAGCGTTCCCGTGGTCGAGCTGGCCCCCGGGCTCCCGCACCCCGAGCGCCTGGTCGGCCTGCACCTGGTGGGCGACCAGGTCGCCGAGGTCGCCTCCACCGCGCTCACCGGGCCCGAGGTCGCGCGGGCCGTGGAGGGGCTGGTCCGGCTCATCGGCCTGGTCCCGGTGCCGTGCCGGGACAGGGCCGAGTTCGTGGTCGACGCGCTCCTGTACCCGTACCTCAACGACGCCGTCCGGATGTACGACTCCGGCTATGCGACCCGCGACGACATCGACAACGCGATGCGGCTCGGCTGCGGTTACCAGGCGGGACCGTTCGAGATGCTCGACGAGTTGGGCCTGGAGACCGTCCGCGACGGCCTGCGCGCCCTGTACGCGGAGTACCGCGAACCGTTCCTCGCGCCCGCGCCGCTGCTGGAGCAGCTCGTCGCGGCGGGGGTCCGGAGCTTCCGAGACCTGCCGTGAGTCCCCGCAGGGCCCGTCGGGCCGACCCGTTCGACCGCGGTGGCAACCGGGGTGCGGCCCGCCCCCTCGGCGGCTCCGTGCCCGGTGTCGACCAGACGGAGGAGTGGCCCGACGGAGACTGGCAGGTGCGCCGGGTCACCGGCGGCGCGGCGGACAAGGTCTACCGCTGCCCCGGCTGCGACCAGGAGATCAGGCCGGGCCTGCCGCACCTGGTCAGCTGGCCCGCCTGGCAGGGCGGCGAGGAGGAGCGCAGGCACTGGCACACCGCGTGCTGGCGCAACCGGGTCAGGCGCGGTCCTGGCAGAAGCAGATACTGACCGGCGTGGATCGCCGGTCGTGGTGAGGAGAGACATGGAGATCCGGGCCTCTACGGTGCTGCCCGCGCGCAGGGAGCCGATCGAGCTGCACACCGGTGACGGGCTGACACTTGTCGGTGAGCTGGCCCTTCCCGCGGAACGGCCTCCGGTGGCCACGCTGGTCTGCCTGCACCCGCTGCCCACCCACGGCGGCATGATGGACAGCCACGTCTACAAGAAGGCGGCGAACCGGCTGCCCGCCCTCGCCGACCTGGCGGTGCTGCGGTTCAACACGCGCGGCACCACCTCCGAGCGGGGAACGTCCCAGGGGGCCTTCGGTAAGGGGGAGGACGAGCGCCTGGACGTCGCCGCGGCCCTGGAGTACGCCGACTTCCACGACCTGCCCCGGGTCTGGCTGCTCGGCTGGTCCTTCGGTACCGAACTGGCGCTCAAGTGGGGCCGCGACCCGCTGGTGGAGGGGGCGATCCTCCTCTCCCCGCCGCTGCACAGGGCTACCGACGCCGACCTCGACGGGTGGGCGGAGTTCGGGCGGCCGCTGACCGCGCTGGTTCCGGAGTTCGACGACTACCTCCGTCCCGAGCAGGCCCGCGAGCGCTTCGCCAGGGTGCCCCAGGCCGAGGTCATCGGGGTGGACGACGCCAAGCACCTGTGGGTCGGCGAGCCGTACGTGCGGATCGTCCTCAACGAGATCGTCCTGCGGGTCAATCCGGCCGCCCACCCCCTCCCCACCGAGGTCGCCGACTCGTAGGTACCCTGTCCGGTTCGGGCCCGTCCCGGAATCCTCGTCGCCGTATCGCCTGCCGGGTCCCATTCGTTGACCGCGGAGTTACCACAACGTCATAAACGGTTGTGGAACCGGGGGTGCCAGACGGGGGCTCCGGGAATACGGTGGACGGCGTGCGGCTGTACACGCGATCGGCTGGAGAGGGGCTTCCGGTCGTCCTCCTTCACGCGTTCCCCCTGTCATCGGCCATGTGGCTGGCCCAGCGTGAGGGCCTGGCCGAGGTCTGCAAGGTCATCACCCCCGATCTGCGCGGTTTCGGCGGCTCGGTGCTGGGCGGGGACGTTCCCTCCCTCGACGTGATGGCCGACGATGTCGTGCGCCTGCTGGACAGCGAGGGCGTCGACCGCGCGGTCGTCGGCGGCCTGTCCATGGGCGGCTACGTGACGATGGCCCTGTGCCGCCGCCACCCCGACCGGCTGCTGGGGGTGATCCTCGCCGACACGAAGGCGGGTGCCGACCCGGAGGCCGCGAGATCCAACCGCGAGCGGATCGCCGCCGCGGTGCTCCAGGAGGGCACCTCCGTCCTGCTGAAGGAGTTGCTGCCTGGGCTGGTCGGGCAGACCACGGTGCGGAGCAGGGCGATGGTGTTCGGCCGGGTGCGCGGGCTGGTCCAGTCGGCTCCGCCGACGGCCGCGGCCTGGGCGCAACGGGCCATGGCCGGCCGTCCCGACTCCTTTGACACGCTGCGGGCGATCAAGACGCCGGTCCTGGTGATCGTGGGCGAGGAGGACGAGATCACCCCGCCCGCGGAAGCGGGCGCGATGGTCGAGGCGGTGCCCGACGGGCGGCTGGCCGTCATCGAGAAGGCCGGCCATCTCAGCGCGATCGAGCAGCCCGAGGCGTTCAACCGGGCGGTGTCGGACTTCATCGCCGAGCTTGCCGGGGGATCATCACCTCGCGGATGAGCAGGGCGATCGCCGCGGTCAATCGAGATCGACCGGCGCCGTCGCAGCGCCTCGACGGCCGGGTCGAGCCCCACGGCGCCGAGAGAGCCTGGTGACCTTGAAGGTCACCAGGCTCTCTCGTCAGCCGTCGTCAACGCCCCGGAGTCAGCGGCCGCCTATTCCTGCCACCACTCCGCGTCGTCGTCCTTCTCCGCCCTGGCAGGAGTCGGAACCGGCTTCTCGGCACCGTTGGTGGCGGCGGGGATGGCCGGCTTCGGCGGGGCCGCGGTGATCGCGGGCTCCGGGTCGGCGGCCGGGAGCGGCGCGCCACCGAGCAGCTGGCGCAGCTGCGCGAGGTGGCTGGTGATGCTGTCGCGCTGGCGGGTCAGCTCGTCGACCTGGCGCTGGGCGACAGAGCGGCTCCGCTCGGACTCCGCCTTGGCCTCGGAGACGATGGACTCGGCGCTCGACTTGGCCTCGGACACGACCTGGTCGGCGTTCTTGCGCGCGTTGGCCAGCAGCTGCTTGGCGTGCGTGTCGGCCTCGCGGCGGGTCTGCTCGGCCTGCTGGGTGGCCTTGGTGGCGCGCTGCTCGGCGGTGGCCGCACGCTGCTCGGCCTCGGCGACCAGCTTCTGGGTGGCGGCCTGCGCGGTGGCGTGGCGCTCGGCCTCCTGGCGCTCGGCCTCCTCGCGCCGGGCGGCGAGCTGGATCTCGAACTCCGCCTCGTCCTGGGCCCGCTTGGCCTCGGACTCCTCAAGCACCCGCTGGGCCTGGGCGCGCATCTCGTCGGCCTGGCGCTTGGCGGTGGTGAGGACCTCGTCACGCTCGCGCTTGGTCGAGGCGCGCAGCTGGGCCACCTCGCGCTCGGTGGTGGTGCGCAGCTTGGCGATCTCGCGCTCGGCGTCGGCGCGCTTCTCGGCCACCTCGTGGTCGGCGGTGGCCCGCAGCTTGGAGACCTCGCGCTCGGTGGTGGCGGTCAGCTCGTCGGCCTCGCGGCGGGCGGTCGAGCGGATCTCCTCGGCCTCGCGCTCCGCGGTGGTGCGCATCTCGTCGACCTCGCGGGTGGCGAGGGCGCGCTTCTCCGCGGCCTCGTTCTCCGCGGCGGCACGCAGGTCGGCGGCCTCGACCTTGGAGGCCGCCTTGATCTCGTTCGCCTCGGACCTGGCTGCCTGGACCAGCTCGGTCGCCTGTTCCTCAGCCAGGCGGAGCAGTTGCTCGATCCGGGCGCCGAGGCCGGAGTAGGTCGGGCGCTCCTGCTCCTGAAGTTGGCGCTGGGAGTCGGACAGATCCCGTTGCAGGTTCTGAACCTGCTCCCGGGACTGCCGAAGCTCACCGTCGATTTGCTTCAGATGGTCGTGGACCTGGTGCCGGTCATAGCCCCGGAGCACCACGTCGAATTCCCGAGCGGGGGCGTCTTCAAAGAAGTTGTTGAGCTGGGCGTCGATGTCGGACTGCATGGAGGCTCGATCCTGGGTTGTCGAGACGGCTACACGGGCCGGACGGGGGTTTCAGGCATCCGAAGCGGGAGCCGGGGCGGGATCCACGTCCGGTGGTACGCCAGCGTACTCCGCCGTTGCCGAGTTGGCGGTCTCGTCCGACTTTATGCGCGACTTGTTACGTATCGGCGTTTCTTGCATTCGACGTGGTCTCAGCTTGCCTTTCCGGAGCCTGTACGAGTTCGGTAAGCATTCCCCCCACGTCTTTGGGGTGAAGAAAGGCGATGGACGAACCCATGGAGCCGTGGCGCGGCCGTTCGTCGAGCAGCCGGACGCCCCTGCCGCCGATCGTGTCCAGAGCACGCACGACGTCCGGAACACCGAAGGCGACATGATGAACGCCTTCCCCGCGCTTCGCGAGAAATTTACCGACCGGCGTGTCGGAGCCGAGCGGTTCGAGGAGCTGGATATACGATCCACCGCCCTCCCCGTCGGCGATGTGCAGCATCGCCTCCTTCACCCCCTGCTCGGTGTTCACCTCGCGGGCCACCACCGTGAGCTCGAAGGTCTGCTCGAAAAAAGCGATCTTCTCCTCAAGATCGTGGCAGGCGATTCCCACGTGGTCGATGCGCATGAACATAGAGCCATCCTCCTTCAAGGTCACCGATGTGCCCATGGGTATGGTGGCAAAGTCGCTCCAAGCCCTGTCAGGGAGGCCCCCTGTTATGTCCGTTTCCGTCATCGTCTCCGGGGCTCGAACCCCCATCGGCCGACTGCTCGGCTCGCTGTCCGGCCTGTCGGCCGTCGAACTCGGCGGCATCGCGATCAAAGCCGCGCTGGAGCGTTCCGGCGTCGCTCCAGAGGCGGTGCAGTACGTGATCATGGGGCAGGTGCTCCAGGCGGGTGTGGGTCAGATGCCCTCCCGCCAGGCCGCCGTCAAGGCGGGCATCCCGATGTCCGTGCCGTCCCTGACGATCAACAAGGTCTGCCTCTCCGGCCTGGACTCCATCGCCCTGGCCGACCAGCTCATCCGGGCAGGTGAGTTCGACATCGTGGTCGCGGGCGGCATGGAGTCCATGTCGAACGCCCCGCACCTGCTGCCCGGCCTGCGCAAGGGCGTGAAGTACGGTGCCGCCGGCATCATCGACTCGATGGCCTTCGACGGCCTCACCGACGTCTACGACCAGGTGGCCATGGGCGAGTCCACCGAGCGGCACAACGCGCGCTTCGGGCTGACCCGCGAGGAGCAGGACGAGTTCTCCGCCCGCTCCCACACGCTCGCCGCCGCCGCGATCAAGAACGGGACCTTCGACGACGAGATCGTGCCGGTGGCGATCCCGCAGCGCAAGGGCGAGCCGACGGTCTTCTCCGCCGACGAGGGCGTGCGCGGGGACACCACGGTCGAGGTCCTGTCGCGACTGCGACCGGCGTTCACCAAGGACGGCACGATCACCGCCGGGTCCGCCTCGCAGATCTCCGACGGCGCCTGCGCCGTCGTCGTGATGTCCAAGGCCAAGGCCGAGGAGCTCGGTCTTGAGTGGCTGGCCGAGATCGGCGCCCACGGCAACGTCGCCGGGCCCGACAACTCGCTCCAGTCCCAGCCGGCCAACGCGATCAAGCACGCCCTCGGCAAGCAGGGACTCGTCGCCGGTGACCTCGACCTGGTGGAGATCAACGAGGCCTTCGCCCAGGTGGTCCTCCAGTCGGTCAAGGAGCTCGACGTCCCCCTCGACAAGGTCAACGTCAACGGCGGCGGCATCGCGGTCGGCCACCCGATCGGCGCCTCCGGCGCCCGCATCGTCCTCGCCCTCGCCTACGAGCTCAAGCGCAGGGGCGGCGGCCTCGGCGCGGCCGGCCTCTGCGGCGGTGGCGGGCAGGGTGACGCTCTGATCATCCGCGTTCCCTCGGCATGACCTTGGAGGTCTCCGACCTGGTCGCGCTGGCCAGGGAGGGCCGACCCCGGGCCGTGGCCCGGTTGATCTCCATGGTCGAGAACGGTTCCCCCGGACTCAGGGAGATCGCCGCGCTGCTCTGCGCCGACCGGCCACACCAGGCCCGGATCATCGGCCTGACCGGCCCGCCCGGTGTCGGCAAGTCGACCTCCACGGGGATGCTGGTCCACGCGTTCCGCAGGCGTGGCGTGAGGGTCGGCGTGCTCGCCGTCGACCCTTCCTCGCCGTTCACCGGCGGGGCGCTGCTGGGCGACCGGGTCCGGATGCAGGACCACGCCACCGATCCGGACGTGTTCATCAGGTCGATGGCGAGCAGGGGCCACCTGGGCGGGCTGTCCTGGGCCACGCCCCAGGCGCTGCGCGTCCTGGAGGCGGCCGGCTGCGAGGTCATCCTCGTCGAGACCGTCGGTGTCGGCCAGGCGGAGGTCGACATCGCCTCGCTGGCCGACACCACGGTCGTGCTGCTCGCCCCGGGGATGGGCGACGGCGTCCAGGTGGCCAAGGCGGGCATCCTGGAGATCGCCGATGTGTTCGTGGTGAACAAGGCCGACCGAGAGGGCACCCAGGCCGCGATCCGCGAGCTCCGCAACATGATCGCCCTGGTCGACCGGCCCTGGAGACCGCCGATCGTGCCGACCGTGGCCCTGCGGGGGGAGGGCGCAGAGGAGGTGGTCGCGGCCCTCGACGGCCACCTGGCCTATCTGGAGGGGTCGGGCGAGCTCGTCCGCCGCCGCCAGGCCAGGGCCCGGGACGAGATCGAGGCGATCGCCCTCACCACCCTGCGCTCCCGCTTCGCCGACCTGCACGGAGACCGGCGCCTCGACGCCCTCGCCACCCGCGTTCTGGACGCGGAACTCGACCCCTACACCGCGGCTGACGAGCTTCTGACGGTGGTGGGGCCTCCCGGCACCTAGCGGCGCCCGCGAACCCTCACCGCGCTTCCATGGTTTCCAAGGTGTCCCAAGGGGGCGGGCGAGGTCGTCTCCGCGGCGGCGCGCCGC
This sequence comes from Streptosporangium sp. NPDC001681, assembly GCF_040298085.1. Lineage (NCBI taxonomy): Bacteria > Bacillati > Actinomycetota > Actinomycetes > Streptosporangiales > Streptosporangiaceae > Streptosporangium > Streptosporangium sp. NPDC001681. Next base: position 99,166 of record NZ_JBEOZN010000017.1, read on the forward strand.
CGAACCCGGTGAGCGTGGGCGGGGCCCCGCACCGGCCGGAGCGCCGAGGGCCAGGACACGGGGGCGTCAGGTCTCGTCGGCGAACTTGACGATGACCTTCTCGAAGCCGAGCCCCTTCAGCATGCCCTCAAGCATGATCTTGGTGTTCTGGTCGGCGCGGTTGCGCAGATCGCTGGCCAGAGCGGCTTCGGCGATCTTCTTCTCGGCCAGCACGTAGAGCTCCTGCTGGTCTGAGGGGGAGGAGGACAGGAAGTCCTCGACCCGGTCCAGCAGGCCACGCTGCTGGGCGTAGACATAGGAGCGCTTGTTGTCGAGATTCGGCTTCTCCAACTGGGCGCGGGGCAGCCTGACCGTGACCTCGGTGCGGTCGGGGGAGACCGTCAGCCCGCCGTTGCCGATGCCGCCGAAGTCGACGTAGGCGTCGACGCCACCGGCACCGACGAAGAGCGTCCGGCTGCCCTTGATCGCGTCGGGCAGGAAGGCGGCGTCCTTCTCCAGGTCGACCACGACCTGGAAGTTGCCGGTGGCGGCCTCGAAACGGCTGAGGTTGTGAATGGACTCCAGCAGCACGGGCTGGCTGCGGTCGATCGTGGCCTCGCCGAACGGGTTCAGCCACGACCAGGTCAGGCGAGCACCCACGACGAGAAGAACCATGACGACGAGCAGCCCGGCGAGGAAACGCCAGCGGCGCCTGCGAGGCGCCGCCTGGGGGGTCTCGGGCGGAGCTTCTTGGGAGGCTTTCACGAAGCTCTCCTTCCCCGGGGGGCGACCTTCTCACGCCGAGCCTATGCCGATCTTGTCAGCCCCGTGGCGACGGCGGCGTGCCGCCTTCGGCGAAGGGGGCACGCCACGGGGCGGGCGGGACACCCGTCCCGGGCGGCGGCGGCCCGCCGGGTGCCTGGTGGACGGGTCCTGACCTGGGCTCGGGTCCGGTCGAGGTGCCTCCCGCACCCTGCCCCGGCTGGCTGTACTGTCCTGTCTGGGCGGTCTGCCCGGACTGGCCACCAAAGTGAGTGCTTTGTAACCGGCAGCCGGTGAAGTCCGCGTAGTAGAGCCGGAGCCAGTCGCGCCGCTGGACGTCCGTGAGCCCCGAGAACCACGCCGCCGCGTACCGGTGCTCCGCGAGCGGCCCGCCGGGAAGCGGCTCACCCCGCAGCCACGCGGCCACGATGTCGCGGTAGCCCGCCGCGGGAGTGGCGTCACACCGCGCGGCCAGGCCGTCGACGAACTCGTCGGCCGCCTTCTCGGCGAACCCCGTGGCCAGATCGTCCACGTGGATCGCGATCACGCCCGCGGAGAGGGCGGAACCGTCACGTCTGGGGTGCTGCTCCACCCGGGAGAACTCCCCGGGTGTCCCGGCCAGCCGGGAGGCGATCTTGATGAACTCCGAGCCCAGTTCGGGTAGTCCGGCGCGCATCCCCGGGTGCACGCAGACCATGATCGGCCACTCCTGGCAGCTGTAGACGATCTGCTGGGCCGAGACCGGCTGCTCCTCGGTGAACAGGCGGGCCATGCCGGTCCCCGCCGCCAGCACCGCGATCAGCGCGGCGGCCAGCACCAGGGCCTGGCGCGTCACGACCGCGGCCCAGCCGAGCAGGAGCGCCGCGCTGATCCCCACCAGCCAGAGCGTCTGGTCGGTGAACGCCGCCGAGTTCAGCCCCTGGAACGGGTCGTACGGCTCCCGCGTGGCGGGGGCGAGCCGGTCGGCCCAGGTCGGCCCGTGACACAGCCAGGTGAACAGGCTGTAGCAACCGAGTCCGGCCAGGACCGGCGTGATCGTCCACGGCATCAGCCAGCCGGTGACCCAGCCGATGACGACGTACAGCGCCAGCCCGGCCACGCCCATCACCAGGCCGCTGGGCAGCAGTCGCCCGGCCTGCTCGGTGATCATGGTCCTGACCGCCAGGACCATGACGGTGGCGGTGAACGCGCCACCCGTCACCACCAGGATCGCCAGCGGCGCCCGCACCGCCTGCCACGGGGTCATCGATCGGCCCCCCGTCCCGCGCCGCCTGCGCACCGCCACCCACGCGGCGAACGCGGCCGCCACCGGGCCGGTCAACCGGAGCGAGCCGATCACCGCGACGATGATGTTCTCCCACGCGCTGACACCGGGAACCAGGACGCTCCACGCCGCGACCACCCCGAGCACGAGCAGGATGGCGACCGCCATCAACCCGCTCTGCTGGAGTTCCTCGCGTGAAACGCCCCTGTGCTCACGCACCGGTGGGCGTGGTGAGAACCCACGCCGAGCCGGTGTAGCCGAAGTGCGTCCGGCGTTCGAACGCCGTCAAGTTGTCGTTCATCAAGCACCCCCCGTGCCGTGAATGTGCGGATGCCGGTCCCCTCGGCACCGGTCCGGCTCGCTTCCCCCGCAGGCCGGACTGAGTCAGCGTGGCCACTTGGCCACGGCCTCACCATTCGATGTGGGAACCATAACGGAGCGTGACGTTTGGCGTCCGGGTTCTTGGTGAAGCCATCAGGATGGTGACTCTACGTATATGGGCGAATCGGGATGAGGCCGCGCTACCGTAGCCCTGTGGTTACAGGTCAGCTGAATCTCCCGTTTGACCCCATCGAGCGTGCCGCGAAGACGTGGCGCGTTCACTTCGGGCCCTCCTCGGCCATGGCCGCCGTCACATCGATCATGAGAGCGCAGCAGATCCTGCTGTCGCAACTGGACACGCTGCTCAAACCGCATGACTTGACCTTCGCCAGATACGAGGCCCTGGTGCTGCTGACCTTCAGCAGGACCGGAGCGCTGCCGCTCTCCAGGATCGGCGAGCGTCTGATGGTCCATCCCACGAGCGTGACCAACACCGTGAGCCGCCTGGAAAGTGCCGGTCTGGTACGTCGCATGCCTAATCCCCGCGACGGCCGGGGGGTGCTCGCCGAGATCACCGACCGGGGGCGGGAGGTCGTCCGCGGGGCGACCGCCGACCTGATGGAGGCCGACTTCGCCATGCCCATGTACGGCGAGGATGAGCTGGACCAGATGTTCGACCTCCTCAGAACCCTCCGCGTCGCCGCCGGTGACTTTGTAGACGGCGATTAGATGGCGACGCTGCGCGTCGCGGTTCGGCCGCTCTTATCCGGCTCCTTCCCTCGTCGAGAGGGGGCGCTCGTTCCTCGCGGGTTGCCGGCGACGCTGGCGCGTCGCGGTGAGGCCGCTCTTACCCGGCTCCTTCCCTCGTCGAGGGAGGTCGCTCGTTCCTCGCAACCTCCCTCTCCTCAGTCCAGTCCCCGGCGCGGCCTCACAGCCCCGCTCTCCTCAGTCCAGTCGCCGGCGCGGCCTCACGGGTCGTCCCTTAGGGCATGAACACGGGCGCGTCCCGGTGGGAGTCCTTGGGGTAGTCGCCGGTGAGGGCTCGCTCTCGCCGAGAAGTAGTAGGACGTCCTAGTATTTGGGGGAGGCCACAAGCCGGGGGTAAGCCGCTGCCGTACAGGGGGTTGGCCATGGACGCTGAGCAGGTCGAGGCGGGGCGTGCGCGCTGGCAGGCGCGGTTCGACGGGGCTCGCAGGCGTGAGGCCGAGTTCCGCACCATGTCCGGGCTCGACGTCGAGCCGGTCTACGGTCCGGACGGCGGTGACCCGCGGATGGAGCGCATCGGCTGGCCGGGGGAGTTTCCCTTCACCCGCGGTCTGCACCCCACCGGTTACCGGGGCAAGGCATGGACCATCCGGCAGTTCGCCGGGTTCGGCAACGCACGGCAGACCAACGAGCGCTACAAGATGATCCTCGCCGCGGGCGGCGACGGGTTGAGCGTGGCCTTCGACATGCCCACGCTGATGGGCCGCGACTCCGACGACCCGCGATCGCTCGGCGAGGTGGGCCACTGCGGCGTGGCGATCGACTCCGTGCTGGACATGGACCTGCTCTTCGAGGGCATCCCGCTCGGCGACATCACCACCTCGATGACGATCAGCGGTCCGGCCGTCCCGATCTTCTGCATGTACGTCGTCGCCGCCGAGCGGCAGGGGGTGCCGGTCACCAGACTCAACGGCACCCTGCAGACCGACATCTTCAAGGAGTACATAGCGCAGAAGGAGTGGCTGTTCGCCCCCGAGCCGCATCTGCGGCTGATCGGCGACCTGATGGAGTTCTGCGCGGCGGAGGTGCCCGCGTACAAGCCGCTCAGCGTCTCCGGTTACCACATCCGCGAGGCCGGGGCCACGGCCGCCCAGGAGCTGGCCTTCACCCTGGCCGACGGGTTCGGCTACGTGGAGCTCGGCCTGTCGCGCGGCCTGGACATCGACGTCTTCGCCCCCGGCCTGTCCTTCTTCTTCGACGCGCACATCGACTTCTTCGAGGAGATCGCCAAGTTCAGGGCCGCCCGGCGGATCTGGGCGCGGTGGCTGCGCGACGTCTACGGGGCCGGCACGGAGAAGGCCCAGTGGCTGCGCTTCCACACCCAGACGGCGGGCGTGTCACTGACCGCGCAGCAGCCGTACAACAACGTGGTGCGCACCGCGGTCGAGGCGCTCGCGGCGGTGCTCGGCGGCACCAACTCGCTGCACACCAACGCGCTGGACGAGGTCCTCGCGCTGCCCTCCACGAGGGCGGCGGAGATCGCGCTCCGCACCCAGCAGGTGCTCATGGAGGAGACCGAGATCGTCAACGTCGCCGACCCGCTCGGCGGATCCTGGTACGTGGAGGCGCTGACCGACCGGCTGGAGGCCGAGGCCGAGGCGATCTTCACGAGGATCCGGGAGATGGGCGCCGACGGCACGATGACCTCGGGCATCCTGCGCGGCATCGAGGACGGCTGGTTCATGTCCGAGATCGCCGAGGCGGCCTTCGACTACCAGCGCAAGCTGGAGAAGGGCGAGAAGAGGATCGTCGGGGTGAACTGCCACACGGCGTCCGTCGACGAGCCGCTGGAGATCCTCCGGGTGGGGCACGAGGTCGAGCGCGAGCAGCGCCGCGTCCTCGCCGAGCGCCGCGCCGCCCGTGACCAGGCGGCCGTGGACGCCGCCCTGGCCGCGATGAGGCGGGCGGCCGGGGCGGCGGGCAACATGATCCCCGCCATGCTCGACGCGGCCAGGGCCGAGGCCACGCTGGGTGAGATCTGCGACGTGTTGCGCGGTGAGTGGGGCGTCTACAGCGAACCGGCGCGTTTCCAGTGAGGGCGCGTCGGGACACCGGCCGGGATACGGCAGGATTGGAACCATGAGCCCAGCGGACTTCACTCGACCCGGATCGCTCTACGGCGCCGTCGATCTCGGCGCTCGCAAGCAGGCACTGGAGGCACAGGCGCGGCGGGAGAGCGCCGCGCAGGAAACCGGCGGTGTTCCGGCGCCGGTCATCGATGTCGACGACGCCAACTTCGCGACCGAGGTCGTAGAACGCTCCATGAACAGCCTCGTGCTGCTGGAGCTCACCGTCACCCGCGCCGAGCAGGCCAAACAGTACAGCCTGCTGCTGGAGAAACTGGCCGCCGAGAACGCCGGCCGGTGGACCCTGGCCAGGGTCGACGTTGAGATCAACCAGCAGATCGCGCAGGCGCTACGGGTACAGAACGTGCCCGCCCTGTACGCCATCTTCCAGGGACAGCCGGTGGCCGTGGTTCCGGGCATCGCCACCGAGCCGCAGCTCCGTGACTGGCTGTCGCAGCTCATGGAGGCGCTGGCGCAGTATCTCCCGCCCCCCGCCGAGGAGGGCCAGGACAAGCAGGAGCAGCCGCAGGAGCCCCCGGTCGACCCGGACGTGCTCGCCGCCGAGCAGGCCGTCGACGCCGGCGACCTCGACGGCGCGGTGGCCGCGTACGAGCGGCTGCTGGCCCGCTCGCCGAACAACCAGGACGCGAAGCTGGGCCTGGCCGGGCTCGGTCTGATCCGCAGGACGCAGGACGTCGACCCGGCCGACCTGCAGAGCAGGCTGGCCGACCCCGCGGACATCGAGGCCCAGCTCCTGGCCGCCGACTTCGAGATGCTCTCCGGCGAGGTGGACAGGGCCTTCGACCGGCTCGTCGACGTGGTGCGCCGCACCTCGGGGGCCGAGCGGGACAGGGCCAGGGTGCACCTGCTCGGCCTGTTCGACACGCTCCCCGGAGACGACCCGTCCATCGCCAGGGCCCGCAGGAACCTGGCCAGCGCCCTGTTCTGAGCACCTCGCCTCCGAGCACCCGGCCCGGCGGCCCGCCTCCCGGAGCCGTCTTTGGTGACAAGCGTCACGATGGGCCGGGACGAGGTGTTCCGTGACCGCATCTACATGTGCGGGTTCACCACCTCCGGTGCGTACACACCCCTGGTGGTGGCACGATGGAGGCATCCCAACTTAAGTTAGTCGCAAAGGAGCGGATCGGCTGTGGCCACCGTGCCGAGTGTGTCGTACTCCATCACCGTGCGCCTGGAGGTGCCCGCCGGCGGCAAGGCCGTCAGCCAGCTCACCCACGCGGTAGAGTCCGCCGGGGGTGTGGTCACCGCGCTCGACGTGACCACGGCCGGGCATGAGACGCTGCGCATCGACGTCACCTGCGCCGCGCGTGACACCGATCACGCGCAGGCGATCGTCGACAAGCTGGAGGGTGTCGAGGGCGTCGTCATCCACAAGGTCTCCGACCGGACCTTCCTCATGCACCTCGGTGGAAAGATCGAGATGCGGTCGAAGGTGCCGCTGCGCAACCGGGACGAGCTCTCCATGGCGTACACGCCCGGCGTCGCCCGGGTCTCGATGGCCATCGCCCGCAACCCCGAGGACGCCCGCCGCCTGACCATCAAGCGCAACACCGTCGCCGTCGTCACCGACGGCTCGGCGGTGCTCGGCCTGGGCAACATCGGCCCGGCCGCCGGACTCCCCGTCATGGAGGGCAAGGCCGCGCTGTTCAAGCGGTTCGCCGACATCGACGCCTGGCCGATCTGCCTGGACACCCAGGACGTCGACGAGATCGTGCGGACCGTGCAGATCATCGCTCCCGGTTTCGGCGGCATCAACCTGGAGGACATCTCGGCGCCGCGCTGCTTCGAGGTGGAGCGGCGGCTGCGCGAGCTGCTGGACATCCCGGTCTTCCACGACGACCAGCACGGCACCGCGATCTGCGTGCTGGCCGCGCTCACCAACGCGCTGCGCGTGGTCGGCAAGGACCTGGGTGAGGTCCGCATCGCCCTCGCGGGCGCGGGCGCGGCCGGTACGGCGGTGCTGCGACTGCTGCTCGCGGCGGGCGCCCGCAACGTGGTCGTCTGCGACTACCTGGGCGCGGTGCACCGCGGGCGCCAGGACCTGGACGACTCGCTCCGGTGGATCGCCGACCACACCAACGCCGATGGCTACGCGGGCGACCTGCGCGGCGCGGTCAAGGGCGCCGACGTGTTCATCGGCGTGTCCGCGCCCGGCATCCTCAACGGCGACGACATCGCCACGATGGCCAAGGACGCCGTGGTCTTCGCGCTCGCCAACCCCGAGCCCGAGGTCTCGCCCGACATCGCTCGTGAGCACGCAGCAGTGGTCGCCACCGGCCGCTCCGACTATCCGAACCAGATCAACAACGTGCTGGCCTTCCCCGGCGTCTTCCGCGGCCTGCTCGACGCGCAGGCCACCGTGGTCAGCCAGGAGATGCTGCTGGCCGCGGCCAAGGCGCTGGCCGACGTGGTGACCACCGAGGAGCTCGGCCCCAACTACATCGTCCCCAGCGTGTTCCACCCGGACGTGTCGGGTGCCGTCGCGGCGGCCGTGCGCGAGTCGGCCGGCGGCCGTGCGCGTACGGGCATGACGGAGGCCTGAGGCCCGTCGTCAGGCCGTCGTCACCGTCCCGTTCCGCGATCTTCGCTCCATGGAGTTCCGTCCTGTGCGCGTCGCGTGACGAGCGCATGAGGTCCGGGTCATCAGAAGGGCGGGGGGAGCAGCGCGAAGGGGTGTTCACCCCTCATGATGGAGGTATGGCGGAGGCGATCTACGTCGGTGGGCTTCTGGTGGCCACCCCGCAGCTGGAGGATCCCAACTTCCGGCGCAGCGTGGTCCTGGTGCTGGAGCACGACCTCGATGGCGGCACCCTGGGCGTGGTGCTCAACAGACCGAGTGACATCTCGGTGACCCAGGTGCTGCCGACCTGGGACACCATGGTTACCGGCCCGTCCGTGCTGTTCCAGGGAGGCCCCGTGCAGACCGACAGCGCCTTGGCGCTGGCCGCGGTGCCGAGCGGGCAGGAGCCGCTCGGCTGGCGGCGGCTGCACGCGGGCACCGCGGCGGTCTCCAGGCTCGGCACCGTCGACCTCGACGCGCCGCCGGAGATCCTCGCCGGGGAGATCGCCCAGATGCGCATCTTCGCGGGGTACGCCGGATGGTCGGCCGGGCAGCTGGAGAGCGAGATCGGCGAGGGCGCCTGGTACGTCGTGGACTCGGAGCCCGGCGACACCTTCCACCACGATCCCGAGTCGCTCTGGCGGGCCGTGCTCCGCCGCCAGCGGGGCGAGCTGGCCTACGTGGCCACCTGCCCCGACGACCCGTCGATGAACTAGGTCCTGTCCTGTGGATCTTGCCGTGGCGAGGATCGGTCAGGTGGTGTCTCGCAAGGCGGAGGAGGGAGCCGCAGCGTGCTGCGGTGACCGACGACAA